>JAVHVL010000034.1:0-7245 GCA_032160565.1 Pseudonocardiales bacterium
CTGGCCCGCTTCGGGCCGAGCGGCGCGTGGGCGCACCGGCAGGCTGGTGGCCGCGACGACCGTCCGGTGGCAGCGCGCCGCCCCCCGGTCGAGTTCAGCGTCACCCTCGAGCTGGAGCCGGCCGTCGATCGCGTCGACACCGTGGCGTTCAGTGCCCGCGGCACCGCGGAGCAGTTCGTCGCCGACCTCGGCGCGCACGGGCTGGCCTGCACCTGCCTGGAGCTGCAGGCGTTGAGCGAGAACGGCGAGGAGGCGGTGCGCCGCTGGCGGCACAGCGGCGTGCTCTCGACGGTGGACGTGCTCGACCGGATCCGCTGGCAGCTGGAGGGCTGGCTGTCCCGCCCGGGGCGGCCGACGGGCGGGGTGTCCCGGCTGCGGCTCGTGCCGATCGAAGCCGTCCCGACGGGCGTGCACCAGCAAGCCCTGTGGGGCGGCTCCGGGGCACACGACGAGCGTGCCAACCGGGCGCTGGCCCGGGTGCAGACGCTGCTGGGGCACGGGGCGGTGCTCGCCCCGGTGCTCGACGGTGGGCGCGACCCCGGGCAGCGCACCCGCCTCGTGCCGTGGGGGGACGAGCCCGAGCCGATGCGCTCACCGGAGCAGCCCTGGCCCGGCCGGCTACCCGCTCCGGCACCCACCGTGCTGCTCGACCCGCCGCGGCCGGCTCAGGTGCTCGACGACGCCGGCCGCCCGGTCGTCGTCACGCTTCGCGGCGTCGTGCCGCATCCGCCCGCGCGCTTCGGTCTCCGCGGTGAGCAGCCCGTCGCGATCACGTCGTGGGCCGGTCCGTGGCCGGTTGACGAGCGCTGGTGGAGCGCCGCTGACGAGGACGGGAGGGGCGCGCGGCACGTCGTGCGTTGCCAGCTCGTCGACGTCCGCGGCCGGGCCTATCTCGTCACGTGCTCGATGCCCGACGGGCAGTGGCGGGTGGAGGCGATCTACGACTGAGCGCGCTGTGCGTCAGACGGCGTGCGCGGCCGATTTGCCACATACCTGAGCTCTTGACCGTTCTCGGGCGCATTGTCGCCGCCGGCAACAACAACTCGCCGAGATGACCATTTGCCTCTATCGGCGCCGACCAACTCGCCGGTAAATTTCCGGTTCAGTTGCCGGAGCGGGGCCGGCGGCACGAGGACGGCGGGGGCCGCTTCATGAGAACGTCGACACCGCTGCGCATGGTATTCGATCCGATGGGCGACGAACTCGCCGCGGCGCGGGCCTGCGAGGCAGAGATCTTTCTCAATACGTATGGAAACACGCTCGGCGAATTGCGGATGGAATACGGGCCATATGAGGACGCATCCGTCTTCATCGCACTGTTGGAGCCCGACGGCACGGCGCTGGCCGCGTGCCGCATCGTCACCCCGGGTCCGGCCGGGCTGAAGTCGCTCAACGATGCAGCCCGCCCGCCCTGGTTCGCCGACGGGCTGCGTTCGGCGCGGGCGGCCGGGATGGATGTCGAGCGCACCTGGGACGTGGCGACCATCGGCGTGCGGCCGGATGCGGCATCCTCGAGGATGTTCGCGGCGGCCGCCCTGTACCACGGGATCTTCGTGGGGGCGCGGGCGAACGGGATCCGCTCGATCGTCATGGTGATGGACGAGCGGGCACGCCGGTTGCTGACCTCGGCCAGCGTGATCACGCAGACGCTGCCCGGCACGGGGCCGGGGCCGTACCTGGGCTCTCCGGCCAGCACGCCGCTCTACGGTCACCTCGCGCAGATGGCCGACGTGCAGCGCCGGGTCAATCCAGATGCCCATCGTCTAATAGGTCTGGGAATAGGTCTTGACGGCGTGAGCGTGCCCGAACCGGCTGCGTTCCGCCTGGACGAGCACCGGCTGATTGCAGCGGCGCGCGCCGAGAGCTCTTTACTCGCGACGAGCGCGTAGCCGTCCCCGGCGGCGCCGGCTCCTCGTGTGCCGCACTCAGCAGCGGGATGCCGACGCTGCTGGCGAAGGTGGACCAATGCCGGATCCACGGCTCCACCTCGGCCAGCGGCATGGGCGGTGACATGTGGTAGCCCTGCAGGACGTCGATACCCATGGCGATCAGGTCCATGGCCGTCTCGGCGTCCTCGACACCCTCGGCGACGGTGCGCAAGCCGAGGCCGCGGGCCATCTGCAGCGTGGAGAGCACGATCATCCGCCCGCGCGGATCGGCGGTCATCGTGGCGACGAACGACCTGTCGATCTTGAGCTCCTGCACGGGGAGGTCGCGCAGGTAGGACAGTGAGGAGAAGCCGGTGCCGTAGTCGTCGATGGCGATCTGCAGGTTGTGCTCGCGCATCTCGAACAGCACCTCGCGGGCGCGCTCCGGGTCGGCGAGGAACGAGTCCTCGGTGACCTCGACCACGATCGCCTCGGCCGGCACGTCGTTGTGGGCGAGGGCGGCGTAGAGCCGCGGCAGGAAGATGCCGCTCAGCAGCTCCGGTGGCGCGCAGTTGATCGCCACCCGCTGCCGGAAGCCGTTGGCGCGCATGCGCTTGACGTCAGCGACCGCCTGCACCGCCACCTCGTCGGACAGCATCTGCATGAGCCCGGCGCGACGCGCCGCGGGCAGGAACGCCGCCGGCGAGAGCAGCCCCTGCGTCGGGTGCTGCCACCGGATCAGTGCCTCGAGGCCACATACCTGCTGCGTCGCGGCGTCGATCTGCGGCTGGTACCAGAGCACCAGCTGCCCGTCGGCGATCCCCTTGCGCAGCTCTTCGGCCAGTTGCAGGCGGGGGCGGGAGAAGTCGTCGTGGTGCGCGTCGTACAGCACCGATCCGGCGCCGCTGAGCTTCGCCTGGTACATCGCGACGTCCGCGCGTCGCAGCAACTCGGAGCTGCTGCTGTCGGTGTCGAGGTGCACCGTGATGCCGATGGACGCGCTCGGGGAGATCTCGATGCCGTCCACGACGAGCGGTTCGCTCAGCGCCTGCAGGATCACCTGCGCGGTCTCCATCAGCTCGATCTCGTCGCTGTGGTTCGCCACGACCGCGAACTCGTCACCGCCGAGGCGCGCGATCATGACGTCCGGCGGCAGCGCGTCGCGCATCCGGTGCGCGGCAAGCTGGAGCACGGTGTCGCCGGCGGCGTGGCCGAGGGTGTCGTTGACCTCCTTGAAGCCGTCCATGTCCAGCAGCATCAGCGACAACGGCAGGTTGTCCGCCAGCCCCTCGTCCAGC
Organism: Pseudonocardiales bacterium; assembly: GCA_032160565.1. GTDB lineage: Bacteria > Actinomycetota > Actinomycetes > Mycobacteriales > Jatrophihabitantaceae > RYN-117. The sequence continues at coordinate 3,167 of JAVHVL010000034.1, forward strand.
CGGTTGCGCACCGCGCGGCGGTTGGGCAGCATCGTGAGGTCGTCGGTCTGCGACAGCGCGAGCGCTTCGGCGGCGCCCCTGGCCTCGCGCAGCGCGAGCACCAGCCGACCACCGGCCGCCAGCAGGGTGAGGACGGCCGGGGCAGCGAGGTACGGGCCGAGCCCGGCCGACGGGCGCAGCGCCAGCACCAGGATCGCCGCCGAGGCGGCGAGGACCATGACCGTCGGCCCCTGCCTGCGCGGCAGGGCGGCCAGTGCGGTGCGGCCGGGTCGGCAGGCACTACCGACGATCAGTGCGAAGCCCGAGCCCCACACGACATCGCTGACCATCGAGAAGTTGTAGTCCGCAGAGGACATGCTCGTCACGAAGTGCGCGTCGGCGTAGGCGAGCAGCACGAATCCGGCGCAGGTGGCCACCGCATGCTTGAGATCCGGCCGCAGGCGGAGCACGACCTGCCCGACGACGAGCACCGCGAGGGCCAGGTCGACGAGCGGGTAGAGCAGGGCCAGCAGCAGCCCGAGCCCCTGCTTGTTCGACGCGCTGGCGACGGGCGTGAGCAGGATCGCCGCGGTCATGCACGCGGTGCCTCCGCAGATGACGACGACATCCAGCCACGTGGCCAGCCCCCGGCTCATCCGGTGCCGCTCGTCGATGAGCAGGTAGGCGGCCATGCCGACGTAGGAGGCCAGGAAGAGCCACTCCCCGGGCGCCGGGAACTGGGTGACGTCCGTCAGCTTGCTGGCATTGACGACGGACGCGCCCGCTGCCCACAGGGTGATGGCGGCGATGAGGACGACGAGGGCCATGCGGCGCTTCGGCATGGCGACGGCGGCGAGGGCGAGCCGGACGAGGAGTACGGCGAAGAAGGCCGTCAGGCTCCAGACCAGGATCATCTGCGCGGTCTCACTGGAGCGCTTGCCGAGGATCACGTCCGCGGCGAGGCAGAGGGCAATGACGGCCCAGCCGACGGGGCCCAGTACGCGGACCGCGCGTTTGACGAGCGTGTCGCCGCGTGCGTACATCGATACCACCCACCCTCGACCCCCACCAGCCGCAGGGCGATACCGGAGAGGTACCGCGTAACGCGACCGAACCAGTGCGGGCACTTGTACGTGCCCGCATCTACATTCGGCCGCCGCGAGCCTGATCTGAGCGCCGGACGGGCGGTCGCAAGGACATATACCCCCGAATCGCCGGGCCGTCGCGGGATAAGGAGGTTATGCGAGGGCGCCGAGGATGCGATCGACGTCCGCGTTGCTCGTGATCGGGTTCACGAAGCAAAGCCGCAAAACCGTCTCACCGTGCATCTCGGTCGGGGTGATCAGCCCGAGGCCGCTCGCGATCGCCTCGGTGCTCCACTGCCGGTAGTGCGCGGGCGACCAGCCGGTACGCCGGAACAGCACGATCGACAGCCCCGGCTCGGCGACCAGTTCGAGGTCGGCGGCGGCCGTGATACGGGCGGCGGCGTACTCGGCGAGGTCCAGGCAGGCGTCGACAGCGTCGCGGTATGCGGCGGTGCCGTTAGCCAGCAGTGAAAGCCACAGGGGGATGCCGCGGGCGCGGCGGGTCAGGTGGATCGCATAGTCCGACGGGTTGTCGTACTCGTCGCCGGACGTCGGCTCCAGGTAGCTGGCCACCTGGGTGTGGGCGCGGCGCGCGCGCTCCGGGTGTCGGTAGATCACCGCGGCACAGTCGAACGGCGTGAACAACCACTTGTGCGGGTCGATCGTGACCGAATCGGCCGCCTCGATGCCGGCGAACAGCGGGCGAGCGCGATCGGACAGCAGCGCCGCGCCGCCGTACGCGGCGTCCACGTGCAGCCACAGATCGTGTTGCCGGCACACCTCCGCGACACCGGCGAGGTCCTCGATGGCCCCGTTGTTCGTCGCGCCGGCCGTCGCCACCACGGCCGCGATCTCCTGCGGCCGGACGGTCTTCAGCACCCGGCCCAGCGCGGCGCCGTCCAGGCGGCCGTCGGAGTCGCCGTCGATGACGAGGTCGCAGCCCATGATCTCGGCCGCAGAGGCGATCGACGCGTGCGCGTCGATGCCGGCGACGACCAGGCCGGGGCGCCGGCCGCCGGCCGCGCGACGCTCGTTCCGGCCGGCGACCAGTGCGCTGAGGTTGGCGATCGACCCGCCGCTGACGAACGTGCCGCGGGCCTCGGCCGGGAACCCGGCCAGGTCGGCGAGCCAGCGCAGCGCGGCAGCCTCGGCCGCGACTGCCAAGCCCCCCTCGAGCGCGCTTCCGGCATAGACGCCCGCCGCCGAAACGGCCATGTCGGCCAGCACCGACGCGACGGTCGGCGATCCCCCGACGAACGCGAGGTAGCGCGGATGATCCGCCGGCAGCGCCGTCGGCAGGATCCGGTCGCGCAGGATCCGCCATGCCTCGGCGATACCGACACCGGCCGCGGTGATGCCGGGCAACTCGCCTTCGCCGGCTCGGGGCGGGATGGTGTCCGAGCGGTAGGCGAGCCGCTCAACCGCCCATTCGCTGATCTCGGCGGCCAGCTTCTCGTCCTCGGGGCTTGGCTGGTGCACGGCTACCGGCCACCTCGGCTGCGGAGCGCAGCGAGCGCCTGCTGGCGTGGAGTGTGGCCGTAACCGACGCCGTCGCGCTCGATCGGGATCTCCTCGGGGAACCACTGCGTCACGTCGTCCGGATGCGGGTCGTCCGGCAGGTCGGCGCCCGCTCCGGTGCGGGCGCGCTCGAAGTGTCGCAGCAACGCGGCGCGAACCGTCTCGCCACGCCGGATCCGCGCGCCGATCTGGCACCGCCAACCGGTCATATCGGGCCGATCAGCGTTGCCGCGACGGTGGCGCCGAGGTTCCAGCACGCCTGCGTATCGGCCTTGGCCGGCGCACCGATCACCGTCACCGGCTCCTGCACCCGCTGCCAGCCCATCGCCTTCGTGATGGACTCGGCGGCGATCACGGCGCCGGTGGTGTCGTTGTTGCCGTGCACGTAGAGCCCGTACGGCGCGCCGACCTTTGCCGTCAGCGCGGGGTAGTACACACCGTCGAAGAAGTGCTTCATCGCGCCGGAGAGGTAGCCGATGTTCGCCGGCGTGCCGAGCACGAAGCCGTCGGCCTCGAGCACGTCGACGACGGTGGCGGTGAGAGCGGGCCGTACGCGCACCTCGACCCCCTCCAGCCCGTCGGCTCGCGTGCCGTCGAGGACCGCCTCGAGCAGCGCCTGCAGCGCCGGCGAGGTCGTGTGGTGCACGACGAGGAGCACGGGGTGATCCACCACGGCGTCAACCTATCGCCATCACGAGATCGACCTTGCTGCACAATCGGCGTCATAACCACCGAACCGCAGAATGATCACCCGCGGCTCGCGCGACGCCTCGGCCTGTTCGACGCGGTCGTGATCGGCCTCGGCTCGATGATCGGCGCCGGCGTGTTCGCGGCCTTCGGCCCGGCAGCGCGAGCGGCGGGATCCGGCCTGCTGATCGGCCTGGGCGTCGCGGCCGTCGTGGCGTACTGCAACGCGATCTCCTCCGCACGCCTCGCCGCCCGCTACCCCGAATCGGGCGGCACGTATGTGTACGGGCGCCGGCGCCTCGGGGACTTCTGGGGATACCTCGCGGGGTGGTCGTTCATCGTCGGCAAGACGGCCAGCTGCGCCGCGATGGCGCTGACCTTCGCCTCTTACGCCGCACCGTCCCACCTGCGGCTGGTCGGTGTCGCGGTCGTCGTCGCGCTGACCGCGGTGAACGCCGTCGGCGTGCAGAAGTCGGCCTGGGCCACCCGGCTGATCGTCGCGATCGTGCTCGCGGCGCTGGCGATCGTGGTCGTCGCCTGCCTGGCCGGGGGGCGCGTGGACGGCGCGCACCTGCAGCCGTTCCCTGGCGGGAGCGTCCACGGCATCCTGCAGGCGGCCGGGCTGCTGTTCTTCGCGTTCGCCGGGTATGCGCGGATCGCGACGCTGGGCGAGGAGGTCCGCGATCCGGCTCGGATCATCCCCCGCGCCATCCCGCTGGCGCTCGGGATCACGCTGCTGGTCTACGCGGCCGTGGCGGTGTCCGCGCTGCTCGCGGTCGGTGCGACCGGCCTGTCCGCCACGGCGGCCCC
>JAVHVL010000055.1:0-11418 GCA_032160565.1 Pseudonocardiales bacterium
AACATCCTCCGTCGCTCCCGCATTGCCCCAGAGCGAAACCGCAACCCGTCGACCCACGGCAAGCCGGAGCGAAACATCCTCCGCGCTGCGCCTATGAACCGCGAGGGGACCGCCACCCGGTGTCCCAAGCCGAGAACGATGAAACCACCTCTGTCTCCGCGCCTTTCGCTCTTGGTCCCCGTCGCTGCGCGCCGACCGTCGCTGCGGGCCGACCGTCCCGTCGCTGCGCGCCGACCGTCGCTGCGGTGCGGGCCCACCCTTGCGGCGGCCTGTCCGCCCGTGTTCCAAGACGCCCACCACAGCCGGTACTCTGTACAGGTTGCCCCGGCGAGGGACCGCGACGAGCGGAATCCGTCATCGACGCGGTGTCGCTCGTCGACGCTCGTCCCGCGTCCGAGGCACCGCGTGCCCAGCCATTGAAAGCTAGAGGAGTTCTGCCGTGTCCGAGGTCCGTCTGTCCGCCGAGCCGCGCACCGAGTTCGGCAAGGGCGGTGCCCGCCGCACCCGCCGTGCCGGCAAGATCCCAGCCGTCATCTACGGGCACGGCGCCGACCCGCGCCACGTGTCGCTGCCGGCTCGCGAGTTCACCACCGCGATCCGCAAGGGCGGTGCGAACGTGCTGCTGACCCTCGACCTCGAGGGGGACGAGCAGCTGGCCATCCCGAAGGCCATCCAGCGCCACCCCATCAAGGGCATCTACGAGCACGTCGACCTGCTGGCGGTGCGCCGCGGCGAGAAGGTCACCATCGACGTCCCGCTGTCTATCGTCGGTGACGTCGTCTCCGGCGGCATGCTGGCCGTCGAGAGCAACACCGTGTCCCTCGAGGCCGAGGCCACGCACCTGCCCACCGAGATCGAGTTCAGCATCGACGGGCTGCAGATCGGCACGCAGGTCACCGCCGGCGACCTGACCCTGCCGCAGGGCTCGTCGCTGGCGGTCGACGCCGAGCACGTGCTGTTGATCATCCAGGAGGCGCCGAGCCAGGCCGCGATGGAGGCCGGCGAGGAGCAGGCCGAGCCCGTCGAGGAGGCCGCTGTCCCCGTTGCGGCCACATCCACCGAGGCCGGCGAGTAGCTCACCGAGAACAACCGCACCACCAACGGCCCGGGGATCACCATGGCCGACGACCGGTACCTGATCGTCGGCCTCGGGAACCCCGGGCCGCGCTACGCCGCCACCCGGCACAACGCCGGCTTCTTCGTCGCCGACCTGCTCGCCGAGCGGATGGGCGGCAAGTTCAAGGCGCACAAGGGGCGCTGCGACGTGGTGGAAGGGCGGCTCGCCGGCGCATCGGTGGTACTGGTCAAGCCCAAGGCCTACATGAACGAATCCGGCGGACCCGTCGTCGCGATCTCCCGATTCTTCAAGGTGCCCGTCGAGCGGATCACGGTCGTGCACGACGATCTGGATCTCCCGTTCGGCGCGTTGCGTCTCAAGCGCGGCGGCGGCGACGGCGGCCACAACGGGCTCCGCTCGCTGACGTCCGCGCTCGGCAGCAAGGACTACGCCCGCGTCCGCTTCGGCATCGGACGCCCGCCCGGCCGCCAGGACCCCGCCGACTACGTGCTTCGCGAGTTCGCGCCGGCCGAGCGCAAGGAGCTCGGCTTCCTCGTCGATCGCGCCGCCGACGCCGTCGAGGTGCTGATCGCCCAGGGGCTCGACGCCGCCCAGAACCACTTCAACGATTGAGCACCGGTCGGCTGGGCACCGGTCGGCTGAGCGTTTGTCAGCGGATGCCGCTGTCCACGGTGAGGTTCACGGTGATGCGCCCGGAAGCGGGCACCACGACGGTGGCGTCGGCCGTCGACGCGTAGGCACCCACGTTCGTCGCGGTCAGGGTGTAGGTGCCGCCGGGCAGCTGGAGCTGGAACGCGCCATTCGCCCCGGTGCGGGTTTCCGCCGCTTCGGTCTTGCCGAGCAGCGCCACGACGCGCGCTCCCGACACCGGCGACGGCGGGCACGGGGAGGCGGTGCGCTCGACCGGGCACGTCGGAGCGGCCACCACCCTCCCGACGACCGTGCCGTCCGCCACCATGTGGCCCACGCTCGATGCGCCGCAGCCGCACATGGCGACGGCGGCGACAGCGAGCGCCGCGGCGATCGATCGCATGCCCGTTGGACGCGCCGGCCGCCCCGGGGGGTTCTCAGCTCGCGAACAAACCGGCATGGCTGGCCTCGTGGCCGAGCAGCCAGCGCTTGGCATCCAGCCCGCCGCCGTACCCGGTCAGCGACCCATCCGCCCCGACGACGCGGTGACACGGGACGATGATCGAGATCGGGTTCTGGCCGTTGGCCAGCCCCACCGCCCGCGCCGCGTCCGGGGCGCCGACCGCTGCCGCCGTCTTGCCGTAGCTGGTGGTCTCGCCGTACGGGATCTCCACCAGCGCCGCCCACACCCGCTTCCGGAACGCGGTTCCCGCGGCGTTCAGCGGCAGCTCGAACTCCCGCCGCGTCCCGGCGAAGTACTCGGCGAGCTGGGTGCGGACGTCGTCGAACGCGGCGTCGTCGCGCGTCCACTCCGGCCGCACCGCCATCGGGCGCCTGCCGGTGGGCAGGTACAGGCCGGTGAGCCCCCGCTCGTCGCGGACGGCGAGCAGGTCGCCGAGCGGCGAGTCGAGGTAGGTGTATCTCTGCATCGGGATCTCCTTGTCAGATGGTCGCATCAGTTCAGTGCAGTGCGGCCCAAAGGTGGTGGGTGGTGTAGGAGCGCCACGGCGCCAGGTCCGGGCGGTGGTGGTCGAGCGGCACACCCAGCGCCGCCGCCGACTTGCGCACGCCGAGGTCGGTCTCGAGCAGCACGTCCGGGTCGGCGAGGGCACGCATGCCCAGGTAGTCCGCCGTCCACGGACCGATGCCGGGCAGGCTGAGCAGCTGCGCGCGGGAGCGGTCGCGGTCGGCGCCCGGGTCCAGGATCAGCTCACCGGAGGCCATCGCCGCGGCCACCGCGTGCAGTGTGGCGGCGCGCGCCCGCGGCATCGGCAGCTCGTCGGGGGCGGTGGCGGCGAACTCGGTCGCGGACGGGAACAGCAGCCACGGCTCGCCGTCGAAGGCCACCCGGCCGTACGAGCGGGTCAGCCGCCCCAGCAGAGTGCGGGCTCCGCGCACCGAGATCTGCTGCCCCACGACCGCGCGCACCGCCATCTCGAAGCCGTCGACGGCGCCCGGTGAGCGCAGCCCCGGCCGCTTGGCGGCCACCGGCGCCATCGCGGGGTCGTCGGCGAGCACGTCGTCGACGGCCTGCGGGTCGGCGTCAAGATCGAGCAGCCGGCGCACGCGCGACACGACCGCGACGAGGTCGCGCTGGTCGGTGAGGCGCAACCGGCAGGCCACCGCCCCCTCCGCCGGGGCGAGGGTCACCAGCGCCGCCCCGCCCGGTGCATGCAGCGCCCGCGTGTAGCTGCCGTGGCGCAGCTCCTCGACCCCCGGGATCGCGCGCATGCCGAGGAACTCCAGCGTGGCGCCGAGATCCATCGGGGCGCGGAACGGCAACCGCAGCGCGATCGTGCCGGGCTCGGTGCTGCCGGCCCGGCGCTTGGCGCGCAGCCCGGTGGGCGTGGTGGCGAACACCGCCTGCACCGTGTCGTTGAACTGGCGCACGCTGGCAAACCCGGCGGCGAACGCGACATCCGCGCTGGGCAGGTCGGTGGTCTCCAGCAACACGCGCGCGGTCTGCGCCCGCTGCGCCCGGGCCAGCGCGACCGGTCCGGCGCCCACCTCCGCGACGAGCGTGCGGTTGACCTGCCGCTCGGAGTAGCCGAGGCGGCGGGCCAGGCCGGGCACGCCGTCACGGTCGATGACGCCATCGGCGATCAGCCGCAGCGCGCGGCCGGCGAGGTCTCCACGGACGTCCCACTCCGGCGAGCCGGGGGAGGTGTCCGGCCGGCACCGCTTGCACGCCCGGTAGCCGGCGCGCTGCGCGGCGGCGGCGCTGGGGAAGAACTCCACGTTGCGACGCAGCGGCGTGATCGCCGGGCAGGACGGGCGGCAGTAGATGCCCGTCGTGCGGACGGCGGTGAAGAACCAGCCGTCGAAGCGGGCGTCGCGGCCGCGGACCGCGCGGTAGCACGTGTCGGCATCGGGGAGGATCACGCGTCCAGTCTGCGCCCGCCCCCCGACAAAGGCTGGCGGTAGTCGGACACGAGTGTCCGACGTGTGATTGGCGGACACGAGTGTCCGACGTGTGATTGGCGGACACGAGCATTTGGGGGAGTCAGCCGGTGTTGCGCAGCCCCGCCGCGACGCCGTTGATCGTCAGCAGCAGCGCCCGCCGCAGCTCCGGCGACACCGAGTCCTCCTCGGCGCGAACCCGGCGCAGCAGATCCACCTGCAAGTAGGAGATCGGATCGAGGTAGGCGTCCCGGACGCTGAACGTGCGCTGCAGCAGCGGGAAGTCGTCGAGCAGCTCGGCCTCGCCGGTGATGCGCAGCAGCTCCTCGACGGTACGGGCGTGCTCGTCACGCACGACGTCGAACAGCCGGCGCAGTGGCGGTGGCACGAGGGTCGACACGTAGTGCGCGGCGATGTCGAGATCGGTCTTGGCCAACGTCATCTCCACGTTGGACAGGAACGTGCGGAAGAAGTGCCACTGCTGGTGCATCTCGACGAGCACGTCACCGAGCCCGGCGGCGCGCGCGGCCGCGAGGCCGGAGCCGACACCGAACCAGCCCGGCACGATCTGCCGCGACTGGGTCCAGCCGAACACCCACGGGATCGCGCGCAACCCCTCGATCCCACCGCCGCTGGACGGCCGCCGCGCCGGGCGCGAGCCGATGTTGAGCGAGCCGAGCTGCTCGACGGGCGTGGACGCCAGAAAGTAGTCCGGCAACTCCGGGTCCTCGACCAGCTGGCGGTAGGCCGCGAATGCCGCGTCGCTGATGCAGCTCATGCACTCGTCCCACGTGGCCAGCTGCGCATCCGACTGACGCGACGCCCGGTGCAGCGTGGACGCCTGCAGCACCGCGGCCACGGTGAGCTCGAGGTTCTCACGGGCCAGGTCGGGCAGCGCGTACTTGTCGCTGATCACCTCGCCCTGCTCGGTGAACTTGATCTCGCCGTCCAGGACGCCCCACGGCTGGGCCAGGATCGAGTCGTACGTCGGGCCGCCGCCGCGCCCGACCGTGCCGCCGCGGCCGTGGAACAGCCGCAGCCGGACGCCGTGCCGCGCCGACACGTCCCGCAGCGTGCGCTGCGCCTTGTGGATCTCCCACTGCGACGTGGTGATGCCGGCCTCCTTGTTCGAGTCCGAGTAGCCGAGCATCACCTCCTGAACCTCGCCACGCAGCGTCACGATCCGCCGGTACGTGGGGTCGGAGAGCAGCTCGTCGAGCACCTCACCGCTGCGCCGCAGCTCGTCGACGGTTTCGAGCAGCGGGACGAAGCCGATGCGTGCAAATCGGGGCCCCACACCGCCCGCGCCGGCGCCGTGGATGTCGACCAGCCCGGCCTCGCGGGCGAGCACCACCGCCGCGAGCACGTCGTCGGCGCCGCGGGTCATGGACACGATGTAGCTCTCGATCACCTCCGGCCCGTACGTGTCCAGCGCGTCGCGGATCGCGGTGAACACGGCGAACGTCCTCGCGCCGGCCTCGTCCAGCGGCGGCGGGGTGGACGCCAGCGGCCGGCGCGAGGTCAGCTCGCGGGACAGCAGCTTCAACCGGTACGGGCGCGGAAGGTCGTTGTACAGCCAGGTCTCCTCGACCAGCCGGTCCACCAGCTGCGCGACGGCGTGATGATGAGCGTCGGCATGCTCGCGGACGTCCATCGTGGCCAGGTGCAGGCCGAACACGGCCGCGGTGCGCTCGACGCGGGCCAGCAGCCCGTCGGCGATGAACGCGCCCGCGTGCTGCCGCAGCGAGCGGCCGATCAGGTCCAGCTCGGCGAGCAGCTGCGCCTTGCCGAGGTAGTCGCGGCCGGGCCGGTGCGGCAGCTCCTCGTCAACCCGGTGCCGGGTGTTGGCGATCTTGGCGTTGATGCAGGTCAGCTTCAGGCGATACGGCTCGGTGGCGTTCAGCGTGACGATGCGCGGGTCGATGTCGAGCAGGGCGAGATCGGCCTGGATCGACGCGGCCAGCTCCGGCGAGGCGCGGACGACGTCGGTCGACGAGGACAGCTCGGCGATCAGCATGTCGATCGCACGGGTGATCGCCCGCGCCGCAACGTGGTGCTGCATGCGCAGCACGTCGCGGGTCACCTCGGCGGTGACGTTGGGGTTGCCGTCGCGGTCGCCGCCGATCCAGGTGCCGAACGTGAGCGGGTGCGCGTCGGCGGCCAGCGTCGCGTCCTGCTGCGCCATGGCGGCGGCGAGGTCGCTGGTGAGCTCCGGGATCGTCTCGTCGACCAGATCCTGCAGGTAGTACAGGACGTTGCGGGCCTCGTCGAGCGGGGTGGGGCGGTGCCTGCGGATCTCGTCGGTCTGCCAGATGAGGTCCACGATCTCGGCCAGGTCGCGGTCCTGCCGGGCGCGAGCTGTGCTCTCCGGCGCTGTGGGCACGGCCAGGATGTCCGCGACCCGGCGCAGCTTCGTCAGTACCGAGCGGCGGCTCGCCTCGGTGGGGTGCGCGGTGAACACCGGCCGTACCGCCAGCGTGGTGACTGCCTCGCTGAGCGCGTCGGTGCCCTTCTCCTTCGCGACGGCGGCGACGGCCTGGGCCAGCCACCCGGCGGCCTCGGGGCGGTCGCGCATGCTGCGGACCCGGTGCACCTGCTCGGCGACGTTCGCCAGGTGGAAGTAGTCGGCGAAGGCACGCACGAGCACCGCCGCGGTGTCGAGGGGCAGTTCGGCCAGCAGCCCCCGCACCTCGTCGCGGGCCGGCTCGCCACCGGGCTCCTTGCTCTGCTTGGTCAGGCCGCGGACGCGCTCCACCAGATCGAGGGCGGCCGGGCCCTGTTGCCGCACGAGTGATTCGCCGAGCAGCGCGGCCACCCGCCGCACGTCCGCGCGCAGTTCGGTGTCGTCGTCGCGGGCTGGAGTTTCAGACACCCGGCAAGTCTCACAGACGCCAACGCGAGCCTCACAGCCGCGTGCACCAGAATTCGGCTCATGCGCGTACTCGTCACCGGCGGAGCGGGATACATCGGCAGTGTCGTCGCGGCGCAGTTGCTGGCGGCCGGTCACGAGGTCGTGGTCGTCGACGACCTGTCGACGGGGCACGCCGACGCCGTGCCGCCCGGGGTCACCCTGGAGCGTATGGGCGTCGCGGAGCTGGCGGACGTCCTCGGCGGCTGGTCGGTGGAGGCCGTGCTGCACTTCGCGGCGAAGTCGCTGGTGGCCGAGTCCGTGCAGCACCCCGACCGTTACTGGCACAACAACGTGCTCGGCACGGTGGCGCTGCTGGATGCCATGCGCGCCGCCGGCGTGCCGCGGATCGTGTTCTCCTCGTCGGCCGCCACCTACGGCGACGTTGCGGAGATGCCTATCGACGAGCGCGCGCCCACCCGCCCGACGAGCCCGTACGGCGCCAGCAAGTTGGCCGTCGATCTCGCGCTGGCCGACTACGCGCGCGCGTACGGCCTGACGGCGGTCAGCCTGCGCTACTTCAACGTCGCGGGGGCGTTGCACGCGGCCGACGGCGGCAGCTACGGCGAGCGGCACAGCGTGGAGACGCACCTCATCCCCGTCGCGCTCCGGGCAGTGACCGGCGAGACCGCGCTGGCGATGTACGGCACGGACTACCCGACGCCGGACGGCACTTGCGTGCGCGACTACATCCATGTCGTCGACCTCGCCGACGCGCACCTGCGCGCGCTCGGTGTAGGTGCCGCCGGCGAGCACCGTGTCATCAACCTGGGCAGCGGCATGGGGTATTCGGTGCGCCAGGTGATCGACACGGTGCGGGAGGTGACCGGACGGCCGCTGGCCGTTCGCGAGGAGGCACGCCGCGCCGGCGACCCGGCCACGCTCATCGCCTCCAACGCGCTGGCGGCCTCGGTGCTCGGCTGGCGGCCCGAGCGGGACCTCCGCCGCATGGTCGCGGACGCATGGCGCTTCCATACCCGCCCAGCCGAGGCATAACGACGCGTTTACCTGCAGTACCCGGCGTTAGCGTGCCGTTCCCATTTGGGTGAATAGCCGTCATTTGAGCGCTATTGATTCTCGGAATCGGCCGCAATGTCCCGATTAGGGGCGACCCGCCGTGCCCACGGACTCGCCGGGTCAATGCCCCGGTAACCCGGTTCCCGATATACGTATCGCCAACAGGCGTCGGTGGGGATGTCGGTTCAGTCTTGGCCGTTCTCCGCCGCGTGCGAAATTCCGGGAGCGGGGGCGCTTTCCGGCACGACAGCGGGGAAGCGTTCATGAGCATGGTGCCAGCGGGTCGCATGCGGCGTGTCGTCACAGGCGTCGTCGCCGCGCTGTTGATGGGTACGGGCTTCGTCTGGGCGGCCCAGCCCGGCGTCGCGGTGCACGACACCGGCATGTTCGAGCTCGACGGCAACGTCGGACACGACGCGGCCACCACGCCGCCCTACGACTGGGCGAGCCTGTTCGCTGCGGACGGCTCCAGGCTCGTGACACCCGATGCGGACACCGGTCCGGTTCTCGCATCGGGATTCGTGTCCGACCTTGTCGCCAGCGATACCACCTACTTCGCCGGCGGAACCAAGATCGGGGACGCGATCCACACCTGGTCCTGCGGCGGCCCCGCGGCGAATGCCAAGACCTCGGTGAACTACACCTACGCGAGCTTGATCCACGTGCCGGCCGGCGCGCCGGACAACGCCGGGCACACCGTCCTCTACCTGGGGGTGGAGAAGCAGGCCGGCGGCGCGGGCGGCGACAACGCCTTCGGCTTCTGGCTGTTCAAGAACTCGACCGTCGGCTGCAGTGGTGGCGGAGCGTTCACCGGCGCACACAACGATGGCGACATCTTCATCGACGGCACCTTCACGAATGGCGGCGGCACCTCCGACGTGGAGGTCTATCGCTGGAACGGCGACGACGCGACCGGCTCCATCGGCAGCAGCCCGATCCTGACCGGCGCGGTGTGTGGTGTCGCGGCCAACGACAACGCCTGCGCCATCGCGAACGCCGCCGACATCCCGGCAGGCGCATGGAACGCGTCGAGCACCAATGCCGCCAACACCTTCGTCGAGGCCGGCATCGACATCTCGCAGCTGCTCGGGTCCGATGTCGGATGCTTCAGCAGCTTCCTCGCCGACAGCCAGAGCTCCCAGTCGACCAGTTCGCAGCCGAAGGACTACGCGGCCGGCCAGTTCAACACCTGCCCGGAGCCGCCGATCACCACGACCGCGACACCGGGCGGCAGCCTCGTCGCGCCGGGCACCGCGCAGCACGACGTTGCTGAACTGGCCGCGGTGGGCGGTCGCCCGACGCCCACCGGTGACGTGACGTTCTTCCTGTGCGCTCCCGCCGACGTAACCGCGGACGGGTGCCCGACCGGCGGAACGCAGGTAGGCAGCGCCGTGGCCTTGGACAACGGTGCCGCGACCTCGGCGACCGCGTCAGGCGCCGCGACCACGCCGCCGGGCAAGTACTGCTGGCGGGCCGAGTACACGCCCGACGCGGACTCCACGGGCCAATACCTGCCGAGCAGCCATACGAACGCGAGCACCGAGTGCTTCACGGTCGTGCACGGCGCGCCCACCGTCACGACGCAGATCGCGATCGGCGGCTCCATCCCGGGCACCGTGCCACTGACGACGCTCGGCGACGCCGCGACGTTCGCCGATGTCGTCGGCACGCCGTCGCAAGCCCAGTCCACCGTGACCTTCAGCCTCTGGGGCCCGTACGCCGACGGCGTGACACCGACCTGTGACGCACCGCTCGCCGCCGAACGCACCGGCACGCTGACGGCCACGGCGAACAGCGGCGAGTTCACCGCGAGCACGTCGAGCACGTTCACGCCGACCCAGCCCGGCACCTACGTCTGGACCGCCCACTGGGGTGGTAACGCCCTCAACAGCGCGGCGGACGAGGCGTGCAACGGCGCGAACGAGCAGACGACGCTGGCCGCCGCCGGCATCAAGATCACCAAGACGGCGAACCCGGCGGGCCCGGTCAGCGCCGGCTCGGACATCGGTTTCGACATCGTCGTCTCCAACACCGGCGCGGGCACGGCCGGCACGGTCCACGTGACGGACGATCTGCCGGCGGGCGGCGACCTGAACTGGTCGCTCGACCCGGCGTATGCGGGCTGTTCGATCACCGGTGCGGTCGGCGCGCAGACGCTCGGGTGCGACTTCGCCACCCTGGCCGGCTCGACGGCGCTGCCGGCCATCCATGTGCAATCGGCAACCTCAGGAGCGGACTGCGCGGTCGTCCACAACGAGGCGGGCGTCACGACCCTGAACGCGGGTCAGGCGACGGCCGGCGGTTCGGTCACGGTCAACTGCCCGCAGCCCACCATCCAGAAGACCGCCGATGCGGCCACGGTCAGTGCCGGCAGCCCGATCGGGTTCACGGTGACCGTGACCAACGTCGACGGCGAGGGTGTCGGGACGGCGACGGACGTCGTCATCGACGACCCGCTGCCGGCCGGCGACGGCGTCGCCTGGACGATCGATGCGGGTCCGCCGAACTGTGCGATCCAGGGCGACGCCCCGACCCAGCTGCTCGCGTGCTCGGCGGTGGATCTCGGTCCTGGTGAGCTGGAGACGGTGCACGTGGTCAGCGGCACCGGCTTCACGAGCTGTGCCACCTACGACAACACCGCGACGGCGACGATCTCCAACCGCACCGGCGACCCGCTGTCGGCGAGCGACTCGGTCGACGTGCTCTGCGCGGCGCTCACGCTGAGCAAGATGGCCGATGCCGACGCGGTCAACTCCGGCAAGCCGATCGGCTTCACGATCCATGCCACCAACGCCGGGCCCGGTACGGCCGTCGGGGCGGCGATCGCGGATCCGCTGCCGGCCGGACCGGACGTGTCTTGGCAGATCGATCCCGCCTATGACGGGCCGGGCACCTGCACGATCGAGGTCGTGAGCGACATCCAGACCCTCGAGTGCGCGCTGGGCGACCTGGGGCCCCAGTCCGACGTGACGGTGCACGTCACCAGTGCGACGACAGACGTCAGCTGCGGCACCTACGACAACACCGCCGCGCTCGTGGCCGGCAACGCGCCGGACCTCACGGCCGACGCGAGCACCACGGTGAACTGCGCTGGGGTGCTGCCGGTGTCGGTGCCGCCGAAGCCGACGGGCAGCGGCACGTTGCCGCTCGCGGAGACCGGCCCCGGGCCGGTGCGCAGCGAGCTCGGCTGGGGCGTGGGTTCGCTCCTCATCGGCGGGCTGTTGCTGCTACTGGGGAGCCGCCGTCGCCGTACGAACTGATCAGCCGGCCGATCAGCGGAGGTCCGCGCCTCGAAACGGAGGGCGCGGACCCGGGGAATGCGTGCCAGATGATCGATTCATAGCTCGGCCTCGTTCGCCAGAATATCGCCCGAATTGATCAGTCC
>JAVHVL010000137.1:0-3444 GCA_032160565.1 Pseudonocardiales bacterium
GTCAGGGCCTCGCAAGCGCGGACTGAGGCGCGTGCCGACGGGCCGCCGCGCGAGGTCGCTGATGCGTGCCTGAGCGCGCCGCCGGCTCCGCAGGACCGGGACATCCTGCGCCGTTCAGCGTGACCACCACGGCACCCCCACCCGTGCAGGGTTGCTCGCCTGGGCGGGGAGCTCGTCCGACGACGAGCAGCACCTTCGGCGCGGTCTGCCTGGGGATGGTCAGGAAGTCTGGGTGTTCGCGAATCTGCCGTGGCGCCGAGGATTCGAACCTCTGACCTTCGGTTCCGTAGACGCGATTTTCAGGCGCTCTTCCGGGCTATCAGTCACGCTCAGATCATCTGAGGCGCGCTCCCGTAGAGCATGCGAGACCGGACACGATCGGAACCGCTGTCCCGAAGTTCGAGTAAGTTCACCGTTTTAGTGGAGATTTGATAACGTGCCCCACGTGCAGGGGCACTCCGTACGTCTGGCTGCGCTGTTCGCGCTCGCGCTTGTCGTCTTGTTCGGCTCATTTGGCCGCGCCGAGACGCGCGCCGCCGTCGGCTGTGCGTGGCTAGGCGAGAGTGACCAGCGCGACGTCAACATCGGCGCCCCCGACCTGGATGCGTACTACGTCGAGAACGTGCTGCGGCCGGATCCGAACACGGAAGTGACGATCCACGGCCGCTTCCCGCACGCGCGGTACTTCAGCTTCCACGTGTATGACGCGCAGGGCGACGTTGTCGGCTCGATCTACGACCAGCAGATCACGGCCGACCGCGGCAGCGTCAATCCCTACCGCGGACGCGCAACGTGGTCCGCGGGCGACGACTACACGGTCCGGGTGGCGTTCATCGCCGCGCCCGCGAAGCCCGCACCGAACACGCTCTACGTCGACCCGGCGAAGGCCGGCGCTGCGGCACCGCTCGTGTACCGCATCTACGTGCCGCGCCACGCAAGCGATCCGAGCGGGGACGTCGGCTACCCCGAAGTCGTCACCTCGCGCGGAGGACAGACGGCGCTGGACCAGGGCGGCTGCGTGACCTCGCCGCCACCGTTCGGGTCTCTGCTGTGGAGAGAGGAGGCCGCCCTCGACTACCCGTCGGGGCTGCCCGCCGCGACGAACGCGTCCGCGACAAAGATCCCGACGTGGACGCGTGCCTACGGCAGCAAGCTCGGCAACGAACAGAATGCGTACCTCGGCGCCATCCTGTCGCGCCAGTACGGGGACCTGGTGGTCGTCCACACGCGAGCACCGAGTTTCCCGAACACGCTGCGCGGCGCACGCCCGTATGCGAAGGCGCAGCTGCGCTACTGGTCGTTCTGCACCTACGACGACCAGGGCGAGGCAGGCTTCGGCTGCGCAGCCGACTACGCAGCCGGCGCACGGCGCGGCTGGCTGACTTACGTCGTCTCAGACCCGGGTCAGCGGCCGTCGAATGCGACGACCGCCAACGGCGTGGCGTGGGTGCCTTGGGGCGCTACGCAGAGCGCGATCCAGCTCGTCTACCGCAACATGCTGCCGGCGAAGAGCTTCCGCTACGCAGCGCAGCGGATCCAACCGGGTCAATCGGCGAAGACAGTGATGGGGCCGTATTACCCGCAGGCGGTGTACTGCTCGAAAGGCACCTTTGAGCGCGGTGGCTGGAAGGCGTGCTTCCGCAGCGCGGGGTAAAGGCACAACGGCTCTAGAAGAAGAAGGAAGCGCGCCCGAGAGGATTCGAACCTCTGACCTTCGGTTCCGTAGTCACGATTTTCGGGTGCTTCTCGGGGCTTGAGCCGCGCTCAGGTCACGTGAGGTGCCCATGGCTCGGGTCGGAATTGCCCAGTTCGGGACATGGTTGGGGACGCGGTCTTCCGATGCTGCGTTTCAGGAAGCGGGAGCAACCGCACAGCCGCTGCCCAGGCGGGCGCTTCGGTCGAGGCCCGCCGCCTGAGGGGCGGCTAGCCCACCCGAACGACATCCGGCCCGGCGGTGCGCCGAGCGAGAAGCGCGTTGCCCTGGAAGCGCACGGTGAACTCGAGCACATGATGGCCGCGGAAGCGCTTCGGAGTCGAGAAAACAACGGTCGAGCGGAAGCGGCACGCGCGTGACACACGCGCCTGTCGCGTCGAGATCGTTTCGTGGCCTGCTTGCACCTGGACGGCGACGCGGCCCTCGCAAGCAGCGGTGCGGGAGACACCCGCAGGTGGGCGGATGGCGCCGGTGGTAGTGAAGCGACGCGGCCCGCGGAGGTCGCGGCGCGGCGTAACGTGGACGGTGAGCCCTGTGCGGCTCGAGCGCTCGACGCCCGCGACGGCCGACTCGGACGGAGGCTGCGGTGCGCAGCCGGGCCGCTCTGTCAGCGCCTTGTCCGTGTCGATGGCGCCGCCGCCAGCCGTGATGACCTGACCGGCCGTCGGCGGCCCTGCATGGCCCCACCAGTTCGAGCGCGCGCTCACTGAGTAGGCGCTGGCCTCCGCGTCGCCCTTCGCGTTCTTGTAGAGGCAGCTGGCCCCCGGGCTGCCGAGTACGCCGCCGCCGAGGTCGATGCGCGAGTCGGCGGTCATCCCGGTCGGGGTCTGGTCGATGGCGATCCCGTAGCTGCCTGAGCCCGTGACCTCGGTGTTGGCCACGCGCACGCGCATGATGTTCAGCGGGGTCGTGTTGGCCACCTGGATCCCATACTTCGCGCTGTCGGCGATGCGGCTGTGGGAGATGTCGATGTTCAGCGCCGCGGCCGGGCCTACACCGTTCGACGCCTCCTGGCCGCTGAGTGCGCTGACGCCGTTGTTGCACTGCTCGAGGACTGAGTTGCGCATGATGAACGTGGTGCTGTTGCCGCCGCCGTTGTGGCCGAGCACCATGCAGTCGCCGAGGTTGAACGGGATCGGGTTGGTGCCCGGATCGCTCGAGGAGGGGCTGTTGCCGCCGCGCTGCGAGGTCTTGCGCGCGATCACGTGATCCATCTCCCAGCGCATGGTCGAACCGGCCCCGAGATTGCCCTCCTCGAACATGTCGCCGATGTTGTCTTCGAACGTGCTGTCGGTCAGGTGCACGTCGATCATGCCGCCGCCGTTGCTCACGATCGCTTCGAAGCCGTTGCAGGAAGAGCCGCCGATGCCGTGCTTGAACCTGTTGTGCGAGACCGTGTCGAAGATGACTCCGGCCTCCGAGGTGTTGGCGAACTGGCCTTCGCAGTCAGCACTCTCACTGCCGATGTCCGTCTGGCTGTTTCCGTCCTGGGTGACGGCGAGCCGACCTGAGTCGCGAGCTTGCATCCCGATCGCGAGCACGGAGCCGATCGAGCCGGGCCCGAAGTCTCCCTGCTTCAGCTTCGTCACCGTGTTGCGGTCGACCCGCGCGGCCAGGTTGGACGTGCCGGCCGCGCGGATGTCGATGCCATCGCCGCAATCGCCGTCGTGCACCACGTTCCCGGTGATCTCGACGTTGCCGGTGGCGGTGTCGCCGTCGACCATGATCCC
>JAVHVL010000151.1:0-11109 GCA_032160565.1 Pseudonocardiales bacterium
CTGGGCGCCTCGGCGCGCGAGCGCTGCCAACGTGTCCCCGCTCAGCGTCTCGTCGACCGGCCAGGCGACATTCGTGCCCGGCGTGTGGCCGCCGAGCGCCGCGGTGATCCGGTCCTGCGCGGCCCGGCCGAGGCTGGTGCTCCAGCTCAGCCCGTTTCGGGTGAGGGTCTCCACGTCCGGATCGGCGAACGGGGTGAAGTCGATCTCCAGCCCCGGATCGTTGTCGAGCACCGTTTGCAGGCGGGCCAGCCACAGCTGCGCGGCCGACGTACCGACGCCGGCGACGAACTTGGTGGTGGTGCCGACCCGGTACGGCCCCGCGCTCATGACCGCGAGCTCGTCGATCAGCTCCGGGTCGATCACCAGCGTCATCGGCACCCGTCTGCCCACCAGTTCGACGACGCGCAGGACGCGGTCGAGCCGCCCGCCGGCGACGGATGAGGCGAGCTTGTCGTCGAGGAAGAGCGGACCGTCCGCCGGCGCGGGGGTCACATCGGCGGTGAGCCGGTGCGGCGCGTCGATGATCGGCCATACCCAGCTCACCTGGACCGGCTGGGGTTTGTCCACGAACGACGGGACGTAGGACTGGCCGCTTCCGACCAGAAGATCGGCACCGTCCTGGTCGGCGATGTGCACCGTGAAGTACAGCGGGTAGATCCGGTTCTGGCAGACGCACAGCGCGGCGTCCTGGCCGAGATCACTGGTGGTCTTGTACACGACGACCGTCGACGAGCGCGGCCCGAGTGCGGTGGTGACCGGGGCGTCCGCCTTGAACGGTGCGACCTGGCCCGGGTCCGGGGGAGCGGGCTTGGCGATCGCCGCTTCCAGGGCGGCCTGAGTGCTGATCGGGTTGCCACGGTCGCCCTGGACGGTCACCTTGTCGAGCGACTGGTCGGTGGTGTTCTCCAGGCTGAGCCTGATCGTCAGTGCCTTTGGGGTGTCGCTGGCAGCCGGTGCGGACGGCGAGACGCTGAGAACGCGCACGCTGACGCTGTGCTCGTCCAGCGGCTGCGCGGCCCGAGCCGCGGCCCGCGCGCTGCGTCCGGACGCGGTCGCGGGCTGTGCGGACGCCGTCGGTGTGGCCAGGCCGACCAGCAGGGCGACGGCGGCGAGGGCCACGGCCGAGATCCCGCGTCGGCGTCCGGTGCGTTCAGCCGGCCTCACGCCGTCTCCGCGAGCAGCCGTCCGGCCGTATCGACCAAGCCGCGCTCATCTGGGTAGGCCAACTGTTTGCGGATGTCCGGCAGCGGAACCCACGCGACCGCCGTCACCTCGATGTCGGCGTCGGACAGTTCACCGCCGGTGGCGCGGAGCAGGTAGTGCTGCACGGTCTTGTGGATCCGCTGCCCGTCGGCCACGAACCAGAAGTCGATGGTGCCGAGTTCGGCGAGGATCTCCCCGGCGATACCGGTCTCCTCCTCGACCTCCCGTACTGCGGCCTGCTCGGCCGTCTCGCCGGCCTCGATATGCCCCTTCGGCAGCGACCACAGCAGCCGCCCGAGCCTGTCGGTACGCCCGATCAGCGCACCGAGTGGGACGACACCGTCCAGATCGACGACCAGCCCACCGGCGCTGAACTCGTCGACCCGCCGCAGCCAGCGGCCGCGGCCTCGGCCGCGCCCGGATCTGCCCCCCTTCGGCCCGCGGCGTGGCGCGGCATCCGAAGGACCGTGGGACATGGGCCCGATGGTATCTGCCGGTGGGTATCCTGGCGGCCCGTGACACTGACCCCGATCAGCTCCCGCGCGAACAGGTCCTTACCCGGCCCCGTCGTCGGCATCGAACGTGGCATCGAATGACCTCCCCAGCGGATCTGATCCCGGTTCCGGACGAGGCCGTGGCCCTCGGGTCGGCATTCGCAGCCGCCGGGCACCAGCTCCACCTCGTGGGTGGCACCGTGCGGGACGCGCTGATGGGGCGTCCGGACGACGACCTGGACTTCGCCACCGACGCCCGCCCGGCCGACGTGCTCAAGATCGTCTCGTCGCTGACCCAGGCGACGTGGACGACGGGCATCGAGTTCGGCACGATCGGCGCCCAGATCAACGGCCGGATGTGCGAGATCACCACGTTCCGCGCCGATCGCTACGACGGTGTCTCCCGCAACCCGGAGGTCGTCTACGGCGAGACGTTGCAGGACGACCTGCGCCGGCGCGACTTCACGATGAACGCGATGGCCCTGTCGATCACTGGCGAACGCGAGTTCGTCGATCCGTTCGGCGGGCTGGCGGACCTCGCCCGCGGCGTGTTGCGCACTCCGGGCACGCCGGAACAGTCGTTCGGCGACGACCCGCTGCGCATGCTGCGCGCCGCCCGCTTCGTGTCGACGCTCGGGGTCACGATCGCACCGGAGGTGGCCGCCGCGATCGGCGATATGGCCGGTGAGCTAGGCCGGATCACCGTCGAACGCGTGCAGGCGGAGCTCAACAAGCTGCTGCTCGGGGCTGCGCCTCGGGCGGGGCTGGAGGTGCTGGTCGACTCGGGGATGGCGGACGTGGTGCTGCCCGAGCTGCCCGCGCTGCGGATGGCCGCCGACGAGCACGGCCAGCACAAGGACGTCTACGCCCACACCCTGCAGGTGCTGGAGCAGGCGATCGACCTGGAGGACGAGCCCGACCTCACCCTGCGCTGGGCGGCGCTCCTGCACGACGTCGGCAAGCCGGCCACGCGCGCGTTCGCCCCCGGTGGCCGGGTCACGTTCCATCACCACGAGGTGGTGGGGGCCCGGATGGCGCGCAAGCGCCTCAAGGAGCTGCGCTGCAGCAAGCAGCTCGTCGACGACGTCGGGCAGCTGGTCTTCCTGCACCTGCGCTTCTACGGCTACCGCGATGGCGAGTGGACCGACTCGGCGGTCCGCCGCTACGTGGTGGACGCCGGGCCGCTACTGCCGCGGTTGCACAAGCTCGTCCGCTCCGACTGCACGACCCGCAACAAGCGCAAGGCGGCGGCCCTGTCCGCGGCGTACGACACGCTGGAGCAGCGCATCGGCGAACTGCAGAAGCAGGAGGAGCTGGCCGCCATCCGCCCCGACCTCGACGGCAACGAGATCATGCAAGTGCTCGGCATCCCGCCCGGGCCGCTGGTCGGCAAGGCGTACAAGTACCTGCTCGAGCTGCGCATGGAGCACGGGCCGCTCGGCCACGACCGCGCGGTCAGCGAGCTCCACCGCTGGTTTCCGGAACAAGCGCAGTGACCCGGCCGCCGACGCGGAGGTAGCCGGCGCCGATCAGCGCGTAGGCCACCCCGATCGTGATCACGGCCGCGGGTGAGTAGCCGTTCTCCGGGAGGGCGACCGCTGTCAGCACGGCGGCGGCCACCAGGGTGACGTTGAACAGGGTGTCGTACAACGCGAAGACCCGGCCGCGGAACAGGTCCTCGACCTCCTGCTGCACGAGGGTGTCCACGCAGATCTTGATGGCCTGGGAGACGAATCCCAGCACGAGGGCGGCCAGAAGCAGCAGCGGCATCGTATACGGCAGGCCGAGCCCCACCTCGACGACCGCGGCAACGACCAACAGCAGCGCCGGCCAGCGCACGTAGCCGAGATGCCGGGCGGCCGTGGGCGTGACGAACGCAGCCACGCCGCCGCCGATCGCGACCGCGGCGATGAGCTGACCCAGCCCGGCGAGGCCGGCACGGAAGAACCCCTCGTCGTGGAAGTAGTTCCGGTACAGCAGCAGGGCGCAGACCGTGGAGATGCCGTAACACAGCCGGTGCACGCCGATCGCCACGAGCGAGTAGAACGCCGGCTTGATCTCGTAGATGTGCCGCGCGCCGTCGGTGAGGCCACGGGCGACATCCGCGACGGTCTCGCGGTTGGTGCGCTGAACGTCGTCAGGGCCGAGCTCGTCGGGGCCGAAGGCACGAGCGGGCAGGGCGGACACCACGAAGACGACGGCCGCCGCGAGCGCGATCACGGCGTAGGCGCCGTTCGAGCTCCCGATCAGCGCGCGCGCCCCGATCGCCACCCCGCCGCCCATGGTCGTGGCGATAGCGCCGCTGGTGGTGGACAGCGCATTCGCTGTCACCAGGTTGTCGGCACTCACCACGTGCGGCAGCGCCGCGCTCAACGCGGACAGGAAGAACCGGCTGAACGAGACGGCGACGAGCGCGGTGGCGTAGAAGGGCAGGCCGTGGACGCCGCCGAGCACCTCCAACGCGACGACCAGCACGAAGGCGGCACGGCACAGATTGCTCGCAACGAGGATGCGCTGCCGTCGCCACCGATCGATGAGCACGCCGGCGAACGGTCCGATCACGGAGTACGGGATGAGCACCACGGCGAAGCCCGCGGCCACGTCCGCCGCGTGCGCCTGCCGCTCGGGGCTGAACAGCACGGCGCCGGCGAGGCTGGCCTGGAACACGCCGTCGCCGAACTGGCCGAGCAGCCGCACCGCGTACAAGCGACGGAATCCCTGCCCGGCAAGGGCGGTGAGGAGGTGACCCTGACGCGGCACCCCGTCCACGCTAGTGGGCACCTCCCCGCCTGGTCGCCGCACGTGGATGACGAGAAGATAAGACTGTGTCGTCGTGGAGCTGGGCCGCCGGTGGCAGCGTGCCGCCCCGTGGCGGCCAGCTTCTCGTGGCGACGCCGCTGCTCGGCGACCCGCACTTCGCCCGCACCGTGGTCTACCTGCTCGAGCACGACGGAGGGGGCACCGTCGGCGTCATCCTGAACCGCCCCAGCCACACACCGGTCGGTCAGGTGCTGCCGGAATGGCACGAGGCGGTGAGCGGACCGGCGGTGGTGTTCGGCGGCGGGCCGGTGCAGCCGGACGGGGCGCTGTGCCTCGGCCAGCTCGACGGGGACGGCCCCGGCGTGCGTCGCGTGGTGGACGGGGTGGGCACCGTGGATCTGGACGGCGACCTCACCGTGATCGTCGGCCTCACCCGCCGGCTGCGTGTCTTCGCCGGCCACGCCGGCTGGTCGCCCGGTCAGCTCGACGACGAGATGGCCGAGGGGGCCTGGTGGTCTGTGCCGGGCAGTGCGGACGACCTGTTCAGCACCGAGCCGCGGACGCTCTGGGCCCGGGTGCTGCGCCGCCAGCCGCCGCCGCTGAACCTGGTCTCGACCTACCCGCCCGACCCGCTGTTGAATTGACGCGACGGGGCCGTGCGGGCGCGACTGGAGCGCGGCGCTGGGGAGCAGCTGTGCCGTTTTGTTGTCTCTTGTTCGGGCGGTCCAGCTCGGTCGACCGGGCGTAATCTCGGGGCCAACGTGCCCAGCATCGCCTAGGAACTTGGCAGGCGTGCCTCAAACGTAACACCTTGGACGCTTGACATTCACGTACAGCGAGGCTTTGCTTTGAGTGCTTGTGATGGATCACGTTGGAACCCGTTCATACTCTTCACGCTGGAGGCACCATGTCGGACATAGGGTCCACCCCTTCGCCGGGTACCGATCCCTCCACCACGCAGCCGAGCCGCCGGTCGGTGCTCAAGGGCATGGCGGGAGCCGCCGCGGTGGCCACCGTGCCCGCCACGCTCCTGGCGGCCTGCAGCAGTAGCAAGAAGACGAGCGGATCGTCCTCCGCGGCCAGCTCGGCGGCCGGCGGCGGCGCCATCACCTTCGGGTCGAACTACTCCGACGCGGCGCCCAAGGCGGCCTTCGCGTCGCTGACCCAGGCCGCGACCGCGAAGACCGGCACGAAGATCACTATCAACACCACCGACCACAACACGTTCCAGAACAACATCAGCAACTACCTCCAGGGCACCCCGGACGACCTGGCAACCTGGTTCGCCGGCTACCGCATGCAGTTCTTCGCGGCGCAGAATCTGCTGACCCCGCTGGACGATGTCTGGGCCAACATCGGCGGAACCTTCAACGACGCGGCGAAGAACCTGTCGAAGGGGCTGGACGGCAAGTACTACTTCGTGCCGCTCTACAACTACCCATGGGTGGTCTTCTACAACAAGAGCACCTTCAGCAGTAAGGGTTACAAGGTGCCGACGACGTGGGACGAGTTCGTGGCCCTCGCCAAGCAGATGCAGAAGGACAACCTGATCCCGCTCGCCTTCGCCGACAAGGACGGCTGGCCGGCGCTGGGCACGTTCGACATCATCAACCTGCGGGTGAACGGCTACGACTACCACATCAAGCTGATGAAGCACGAGGTTCCGTGGACGGACAAGGGCGTCACCGACGTCTTCAACCACTGGGCCGAGATCCTCCCGTACTGCCAGAAGGGCGCGACCGGGCGCATCTGGCAGGACGCCGCGAAGGCGCTGGAGAACAAGCAGGCCGGGATGATGTTCCAGGGCTCCAACCAGGTGGCCGCGAACTACGCCAAGGCCAACCTCGCGGACCTCGATTTCTTCGTGTACCCGACGATCAACACCCAGTTCGGCACCGACTACATGGATGCGCCGACGGACGGATTCATGCTGCCGAAGAAGGCGAAGAACGCATCCGCCGCGAAGGCGGTGCTGGAGTACATCGGCACGGCCGACGCCGAGGCCACCTTCCTCAAGACCGACGCGTGGGACGTCGGGCTGGCCAACGGGCTCGTCGCGCCGACGTACAACGACATCCAGAAGAAGGCCGTGCAAGAGATCGGCAAGTGCAAGAACGTCGCTCAGTTCATGGACCGCGACACCGTGCCGGACATGGCGACGGCGATGATCTCGCTCATCCAGAGCTTCATCGACAACCCGAGCGCGTCCAACATCAGCAAGATCCAGAAGAGTGCGGAGGACCAGGCTAAGACGATCTTCTCGAGCTGATGGCTTCGACTACTGCCGATCGCATCCGCCCGGCGGCGACACCACGTCGTCGCCGGCGCGGCCTGCGTCTGCTCTCCCGCCGCGACAAGCTGGTCATGGCGGTGCTGCTGGGGGTGCCGCTGCTGCTGGACCTGGCCTTCGTCTGGTTTCCCGCTCTCGCCTCCGTGTTCCTGTCCTTCACGAAGTGGAGCGGTGTCGGCGGCATCCATCTGAAGGCGTGCACGAAGGCCTTGGTGCCGGGCATTCCGCAGCCCGGTTGCTGGACCGGCGTGCAGAACTACCACCAGGCGTTCACGAACTATCCGCAGTTCTGGCCGGCCGTGCGCCACAACGCCATCTGGCTGCTGGTCTTCATCGTCATCGCGACTCCGCTGGGGATGCTGTTCGCGGTGCTGCTCGACCGCGGCATGCGCGGCAGCCGCATCTACCAGAGCCTGCTGTTCCTGCCGGTGATGCTGTCGCTGGCGCTCATCGGCATCATCTGGGAGCTCATCTACTCCCCGAACTACGGCCTGATCAACACCGTCATCGGGCGCAACGGCAACAACAATCTCATCGACTGGCTGGGTGATCCGCACCTGAACCTGTGGGCGGTCCTCGTCGAGGCGTCGTGGCGGCAGGCCGGGTACGTGATGGTGCTGTACCTGGCCGGGCTGAAGGCCGTCGATCCGTCGCTGCGCGAAGCGGCGATCGTCGACGGCGCGAGCAGTTGGCAGACGTTCTGGCGCGTGGTTTTCCCGGTGATGCGGCCGATCAACATCGTGATCCTGGTCGTCACCGTGATCGAGTCGCTGCGCGCCTTCGACCTCGTCTACATCACCAGCAAGGGCAACCCGCTGCGCGGCCTGGAGCTGCTGTCGGTGCTGGTCACCCAGAACATCGTCGGCGAGACCCAGCGCATCGGCTTCGGCTCCACCCTTGGCGTCGTGCTTCTGGTGATCTCGCTGGTGCCGATCACGGCCTTCCTGTACCAGACGTTCCGTCGTGAGGACGAGCGATGACCGCTGTACTTGACCCGCTGGCCGCGCCGGCCCCGGAGGCGCGCGCAGTCCAGGAACGCGAGCCCCGGCGGCAGGTCGGGCGCATTGTGGCGCAGATCTTCATGCTCTGCGCGACGCTGCTCTGGATCACCCCGATCGTGTTCGCGGTGTACGTCTCGCTGCGCCCGGAGAGCGAGACCAACCGGCTCGGTTACGTGTCGGTCGCGCATCACCTCACGCTGAGCAACTTCGTCGACGCGTGGAAGCAGTCGGACATGTGGCGGTTCTTCCTGAACTCCGCCCGCGTCACGATCCCGGCCGTGATCATCACGCTGGCATTGGCCTCGGCGGTGGCGTTCGTGGTCTCGCGGCTCAGCTTCCGCTTCAACATCGCGCTGCTGATCCTGTTCACCGCGGGCAATCTGCTGCCGCAACAGGTGCTGATCACCCCGCTGTACCGGATGTACCTCGCGATCCACCTGCCGCACTTCATCAGCAGCAGCGGGCTGCTCTACAACTCCTACGCGGGGCTCATCGTCATCAACGTCTCCTTCCAACTCGGCTTCTGCGTGTTCGTGCTGAGCAACTACATGAAGTCGATCCCGATGGAGATGGACGAGGCGGCGATCGTCGACGGCGCGTCGCTCTGGACGAGGTACTGGCGACTGACCCTGCCGCTGTGCCGCCCTGCCCTCGCGGCGCTCGCCACGCTGCTGACCACGTGGATCTACAACGACTTCTTCTGGGCCATCACGCTGATCTCCACCGGCAACAAGCGACCGATCACGTCGGCGCTGGCCAACCTGCAGGGGCAGTTCGTCTCGAATCAGAACATGATCTCGGCGGCCGCATTGATGGCAGCGATCCCGACGCTGATCGTGTACATCCTGCTGCAGAAGCAGTTCATCGCCGGCCTGTCGCTCGGCTCGTCGAAGGGATGAGCTCAGCGACTCACGCCACGGACTGGCTGGCGCTGCGGCGGGCCGGCGTGCTCGTCGTCCTGGACGTCGCCGGGCCGCACCTGCCACGCGTCGTGTACTGGGGCGCCGACCTGGGAGACCTGGGGCCGGCCGACTTCGCCGTGCTGCCGGCCGCGGCATACACGCCACCGACCCCGGACGCGTACACCGCCGAGGTTCCGGTGACGGTGTCGCCGAGCCGCGCCCAGGGCTGGAGCGGCTGGCCCGGGCTCACCGGCCACCGCGGCGGCACGGCCAGCCAGCCGCTGTTCGCGCTGACCTCGACTGCCTCGTCCACATCCGACGAGGGCGAGACCGTCACCTACGTGGGTGTGGACGATGCCGCCGGTCTGCGGCTGGACGGCGAGCTCGTCCTCACCGCTGACGGAGTGCTGCGCCATCAGCAGACTCTGACCAACACCGGCTCGCCCGGGCAGCAGCCGTACGTCGTCGACGACCTGATCAGCCTCCTGCCCGTCCCCGCGCACGCAGTGGAGGTGTTCGACCACGCGGGACGGTGGGCCAACGAGGCGCAGGCGCAGCGCACGCCGCTCGGGCAGGGGACCTGGCTGCGCGAGCAGCGCCGCGGCCGCACCGGGCCGGACTCCCCGCTGCTCCTCTCGGTAGGCACCCAGGGCTTCGGCTACCGCAGCGGCGAGGTCTGGGGGGTGCACCTCGGCTGGTCGGGCGATCAGCGCTACCTCGCCCAGCGCCTGAACACCGCAACGACGATGGTCGGGGCCGGCGAGATCCTCGGTGCCGGTGAGGTGATCCTCGAGGCGGGGGAGTCAGTCGCGACGCCGTGGCTGTACGGCGTGTGGTCCGACCGCGGGCTGGACGGCGCGTCGGCCCGGCTGCACCGGATGCTGCGCCGCAGGCCGGAGCACCCCCGCTCGCCGCGGCCGGTCGTGCTCAACACCTGGGAGGCCGTGTACTTCGATCAGTCCTTCGAGCGGCTCGCCGCGCTGGCGGACGTCGCCGCTGAGATCGGGGTGGAGCGCTTCGTCATCGACGACGGCTGGTTCGGCTCGCGCCGCAGCGACCGCTCCGGCCTCGGCGACTGGTACGTCTCGGACGCCGTCTGGCCCGACGGCCTCGGCCCCATCGCCGACTACGTCCGCGGCAAGGGGATGGACTTCGGGCTGTGGTTCGAACCGGAGATGGCCAACCCGGACTCCGAGCTGGCGCGTGAGCACCCGGACTGGCTGCTCGGGACGCCAGGGCGGATGCCGCCGCCCGGACGTGGCCAGCAGGTCGTCGACCTGGCCCATCCGGACGCGTACGCGCACCTCCTCGGCCGCATCTCGAAGCTGGTGGCCGAGTACGACATCGCCTTCATCAAGTGGGACCACAATCGCGACACCGCCGACCCGGTGCACCGTGGCGGCCCACACGCGGGGCGCCCTGCGCTGCACGAGCAGATGCTCGCGCTGTACCGGCTGATGGCCGAGCTGAAGGCACGTCACCCCGGGTTGGAGATCGAGTCGTGCTCCTCGGGCGGTGCCCGGATCGACTACGGCGTGCTGGAGCACACCGATCGGGTGTGGCCGAGTGACTGCATCGATCCGGTCGAGCGTGTCCGGATCGTCGCGGGCACGTCCACCCTGCTGCCGTTCGAGCTGATCGGCGCGCACGTCGCGTCGCCGCGCTCACACACCACGGGCCGGACGTCCGACCTGGCCCTGCGCTGCGCGGTGGCGCTCTTCGGGCAAGCGGGGTTCGAGTGGGACCTCACCGAGGCCAGCGCGGACGAGCGCGCCCAGCTCGCGGAGTGGGTCAAGCTGGCCAAGTCGCTGCGCCCGCTGGTGCACTCGGGTGAGCTGGTGCGCTTGGACCGCCCTGCCGATCCGGCCACCGCGCTCTACGGGGTCGTGTCCGACGACCGTAGCGAGGCGCTGTTCGCCTTCGTGCGGCTCCGGACCAGCCCGGCCTACGGCAGCCCGCCCCTCGTCCTCGACGGCCTGGAGCCGTCGCGGCGCTACCGCGTGCAGCGGCTGCACCTGCCCGGTGAGAGGTTCGTCGACCACGGTCCGATCATCACGCCGCCGGTGGAGCAGCTCGAGGCGTCGGGGGTCCAGCTGATGCGGGCGGGCATCGCGGCCCCGACGCTGCACCCGGAGCAGGCCGTGGTCTATCAGCTGACCGCCGCCGACTGACCGGGCGGGCGTCACTCGATCGGCAGCTCGCCGCGCAGTCGAGCGGCCGCCGTCTCCGGCGTCACGTCGTTGATCCAGACCGCCGCCCCCGACTCCGAACCGGCCAGGTACTTGAGCTTCCCCGGCGCCCTGCGGATCGTGAAGATCTCGGCGGCAAGGTGCCACACGTCGCGGTCGTGGCGGACCGGCGCCTGCTGCCAGCCGGCGATGTAGGGCACCGGGGTGTCGAAGAGGCGGTCGAAGCGCTGGAGCACGTCGAGGTACACCCCGGCGAGATCGTCGCGCATC
>JAVHVL010000165.1:0-2802 GCA_032160565.1 Pseudonocardiales bacterium
TGCACCAGTTCGACCGCGACCGCACCGGGGATGCCGCTGTCCGGTGTCCCGAGGACCGCCTCGGCCGACAGCACGGCGAGCGTGGGGCGGATCGCCTTGCCCCCGCCGTCGGTGGCTCGGCCGTCCGCGTCGCACCAGCCCATCTGGTACCGCGCGATCAGCCGCATCTGCGGGTCGGCCAGCCCGTCCACCGCGAACTGCAACGCCGGTTGGACCAGATCGCGCACCCTGCCCAGCACGTCCGGGGCCGTCGGAGGGGTTATCTGCAAGGTCATGCCGCGAACTCCGTTGCTTGATGAGCGGGGATCTGCAATGCGGCTTCGGCAGCGGTGATGCCGCTGCGGACGGCGCCTTCCATAGTGTCCGGCCAGCCGGTGTCCGTCCATGCCCCGGCGAGCCACACTCCGTCCGGGCCCGCCGCGGCGCCGGGCCGCAGTGCCCAGGTTCCGACGGCCTGCCGGAACGTCGCCCGGCGCTCGCGGGTGACGAATGCGTCGAGGACCTCAGCGCCGCGAGCTGCGGGCAGCAGCTGCGCCAGCTCGGCGACATAGCGGTGGCGGAGGTCCCGGCTCGGCTGGTCGATGACCGACTCGGCGGCCGAGACAGTGATGGCGAGGTACTGCCCCTGCGGGCGGATCGCCGCCAAGCCCGAGCTGCCGGTGCGGTCGAAGAACCACTGCACGGGCGAGTCGACGGCCGCGGCGAACGGCAGGTCGGTAACGCGTCGGTCGTACAGGATGTGCACGTTGACGATGGGCGATGCCCCGAGCCCGGTGGCCCGCGCGGCGCCGCTGGTCGCCAGCGCCGGCGCCGCGGTGAACGCCTCGCGATGCGGGACGGCCAGGACCACAGTGTCGGAGACCCAGCTGCGCACGCCGTCCGAGCCGCGCGCGCGGACGACCCCACCGGGCTCGATCGCCTCGACCGAGTGGCCGACAAGGGTCTCGACGCCCGCCGCGGCGAGCGCGTCGCGGGTGGCCGAGGAGTGCAGGCTGCCGAGCGGTACGGATGCGTATCCGATATCGGCCGCGGACGCGTGGTCGAGCAGTCCGGTTCGGAACACCTTGGCCGCGAGCGCCAGGGACGCCTCGTCCGGGGGAAGGTTCAGGGTCGCCGTGGCCAGGATCCCCCACAGCCCGTTGATCGTGGCGTCGTTCTGGCCGTGCTCGCGAAGAAATGCCGCGAGCGTTCGCTGGTCGAGACGTCGGTCGGTCGGGTCGAGGCTGCGCAGCGCGAGGGCGCCGCGGATCACCCGCAAACGGTCGGCCGGGCCGAGCAATCCGTAGCCGGCCAGCGCGGCGCCGAGATGCGCCGGCGCGGGCACTCCGGGCAGGCGGCTCAACCGGCCGCGCCGCCCGTCCGGACGCAGCACCGGGATGTCCAGTCGCCGCTGCAGGACAACGTCGTCCTCGACGTCCAGCCGTGCCAGCAACCAGCGGTAGGCCTCGCAGCACCGCAGGAACACGTGCTGACCGTTGTCGACCGACAACCCGTCGCGCGTGAACGAGAAGGCCGCGCCCCCAAGCCTCGGACGCTTCTCCAGGAGGACGACCTCGCGGCCACCGTCAGCGAGTCGCAGGGCAGCGGCGACGCCGGCCAGGCCACCGCCGACGACGACCACGCGCGAATCAGCCACGACGGCCGCCGCCTGCGAGCGCGCGCACCGCAACTGCCAGCTTGTCCCGCGCAGGCAATGACATCCGCCCACGCATCACCGCGTCCGGGTCGGCCGCGATGCGCTGCAGCAATTCGCGGTAGATGCCGGCCATCGCCGCGCAGCAGGCCGCGCTACGGCGGTCCAGGACGTCGAGCAATTGCATCCCCCGGTCGTACCACCCCCACGCCCGCGCCGCCTCGAAGCGGATCACCTCCGCCAGCGCGCCGTCCTGCGGGTCGAGCGTGCCGTCGGGACGGGTCGTCAGCACGCACCCGAACAGGTCGAGGTCGTGCTTGGGCAGGTAGACGCGACCGTTGCCGAGATCCTCGCGGATGTCGCGCAGGATGTTGGTGAGTTGCAAGGCGACGCCGAGCGCGTCCGCGAACTCGGCCGCGCGGGCGAACTCCGGGCCGCTCAGGCCCGGGTCGAACACCCCCAACGACAGCCGGCCGATCGACCCTGCGACGCGACGGCAGTACTCGACCAGCTCGTCGAGCGTGTCGTAGTGCCGGCCGAGGACGTCCATCTCGCAGCCGTCGACCAGCTCGCCGAAGGCGTCCAGCGGAATCGGCAGCCGGCGCGCCGCATCGTCGAGCGCGAGCAGCACCGGGTCGTCGGGGTGTGCGCCCGGATCGGTACATGCGACGCGGGCCTCGGCGAGCAACCGCAGCTTCTCGTTACCGGGCAGCGTCCCGTCGCCGATGTCGTCGATCCGCCGCGCGACGGCGTACACCGCGGATAGCGCCGTGCGCTTGGAGGCAGGCAGCAACCGAATGCCCCACGAGAAGTTCCGGGCCTGCTCGCGCGTGATCCGCTCGCACTCCTGGTACGCGTCGGCGATCGCCGCCGGGTTGCCCAATTCGATCACCCCCCGACCATAAGTCGCGTTGCGCACCAGATAATCCGAGGCTTGCCAGGACGGATCGGCGCAGCCAGCACGTCGAAGTCGGCGGCGTGCAGCGCGGAGGAGGTCGCCTGCCCCCCGGCCAGGTAGCCGGCGACGGCGACGCGCGACCAGCCGCGCAGCCGACCGATCAGCGGGCGACCGGTCACGAACAGCGCGTCCGCGCGGTCGACCTGCTTCGCGATCACGCGGCGCAGCCGGGGGGAGGTGGTGGCAGCGGTGAGATCGGCGTCCGGGACGC
>JAVHVL010000663.1:0-4195 GCA_032160565.1 Pseudonocardiales bacterium
GCTGATTCTCGGCGTCCTGGCTTCGCGAAAGCAGAAGTCCTGATCCTACGGCAACAGACAAAGTCAGTGATAGCATCCAGCGCTGCTGGAGAGCTGTTCGCCAAAGCGTAAGGACGAATTTGTCGGAGCCGGACCCGCCGATCACAGTATCTAACCCACCGCCTCCCGTGATGGTGTCATTGCCATTGCCACCATTGATCACATTCGCCACAGATGATCCGATCAGGACGTCATTGAAAGCCGAGCCGATGAGGTTCTCGAGGCCGGTCAGGGTGTCCGACCCAGCGCCGACCGTGTTCTGCGCGCTGGTGGTCGCCAGGTTCACCGTCACCCCGGCCGCCGCATTGGCGCAGCTCGCGGTGTCGCCGGCCGCCCCGTTCGTTCCCCCAGCGAGCACGTTGTTGCCGCTATTGCCCTCCAGCGTGTCGTCAGCATTTGAACCAATCAGTCTTTCGATGTTCGACAGCGTGTCGCCCTCGGCGTCGCCGCTGCTGCCCAGCCCGGTCGTCAGGCTGACGATGACCCCGGCCGCCGAAGCCGCGTAGCTCGCCGTATCGCCCGTCCCCGCCCCACCGTCCAGATGATCGGCCCCACCCAGACCGGCCAGCACGTGGTTGTGGCCGTTGCCGATGAGGACGTTGTCAAGCTCGTTGCCAGTCCCGTTGACAGCCGAGGAACCGGTCAGCGTAGATTCTCCCACGTTAGTGTCGAGCGTACGCGTAATCGAGGCTAGAAGCGTGTCGATGCCCTCATTGTCAAGCTCGATCACCACCTCGCTCGCGCTGTTTGACCACGTAGACGTCGTCATCCAAGCCGCCAATGAGCGTGTCCGCACCACCAGAACCACTGAGCGTGTTGTTGCCGTCAAGGCCTGTGAGCACGTTTGATCCCGAGGAGCCGGTCAGCACGTCGTTGAACGCCGAGCCGGTGAGATTGGCAAAACTCGATAGCGTATCGATGCCGGCGCCACGCCGGAACAGGACAACGGCCGCCTTTCCTACAGTTTAATCTTTTGACCACACGGATTCCGGTGCCGATTTCAGTGAGGGATTTCTGTGGCAGCATTTGCGTCGTTCGGTTGCGGTTGCGTTGGATCAACACTGTTCGATATGCCGAGACTTGTCCCGTTCAGGTTGCTGCCAAAAGTGTTTGCAGGAGAGGTGCGGTTAGAACTGTTTTCAGGCACTTCTGCGGTATTCTCGTTCGGGACATTTGGCACCACAGTCTGATTTAAGTTTGAGGTATTTGGTGCAGCAGTCGGAATTACATTTGGCGACTGTGGGGCGGCCGTCGGATTCACATTCGTCGTGCCCGATCTTCGTGTTTGAATCGCGAGCTTAACATCAATAGTGATAGTTTGGCTGCTCATCGCCTCGTCGTCAGGTCTTTTAATTTCTATCGTGACTTTGTCTGCGCCCGAGAAGCCCGGGCGTGACTGATAGCGTGCTACCAAGCCCGGAACCTCAGCAATGGGGCACGCGCGCCCGCCCGAAACGCGGACCTTGGCCTGCTTGACAACGAGTCGGCCGTCGTGAGGCGGTTCGGTCAAGCGAACGATAGGCAACGGTCCCGACGTGCAGTCTTTCTTAATGTTTGTGTACACCCCGACGCGCGTACTTTTCCCCGAGTCGACCGCGACCGTTCGTTCAACCGTACGAGAACTCTGCGAGCCCGAAACCGGTCGGTCTAAAGTCGGCTGAGCCGATGATGGCGTGGATGGCCAGAAAAATATCATGAACAAGCCAGCACTGAGCAATTGCTTTGCCATTCGCGAAGCTCCTCGAAAAGCAAATATGGGGTAGGATATTCGTAGCCTTATCGATCGTGTGAATGAAGCCTGCCTCCTCATTCGATCACCTCGTCGGCGCGCGGTAGTAGCGTTGCTGCCACGGTGCTTGCTGCCGCACCGGTCAATGCAGCCACAAGCCAACCCGCAGCAACAACCGGTCCAACGGCCGAGGCCAGTGAGAAGACCTGCGCCTTATGGGCATCTGCGGTTTGAAATGTACCGGAAAGAGCGACAAACAGAAAGAAGGCGGATGCGCGCTTTCCAAAGCGAGCATACTGCCTTTTGCGTGACGGCCGGCGATAAATTTCGGACGCCAAGGGGTACAACGCCACTTTGTCGACAAGAAGAGGGTCATGTTGTGTTTTTCCCCAGGCCCTAGGAGAAAGTTACTTCTGGAGGCGCCTATGAGAACTGCGTCTTACCTACCGATTGCTTTGGCGCTCTTGGCTCTCATGCCGGGAGCACAGGCCCAAATCGACGAAGCGCGGCCGCCTGGTGACCGGGGCACTCAACCGGAGCGCATAATAGAGCAAGGAAGCACGCAAGCGCCCGGTTCGCTACAGGTCCTCGCGCGTTGCAGCGATGTGAAGCTCGGAACTGGAGTCGCCGAGTTCACTTGGGCATCCTCAGCTACCGAAGTTCGGGCGCAACGCATCGACATTTCGATGTTCAGGGACGGCTTCCAAACGGAGCGTTTTGAGACCGTCGCCCGTCTACCAACCGCCCAAAACCGATTGGTTTGGGATGACGGTCGAGCGGGCATTAATTACTACTGGCGCGTCCTTGTTCTGACGCCCCAAGGCTGGGTTCCTAGCGAAACGGCGCGCTACGAAGCGCCGATCTGCCCAGTGGACTTCGTAGAACCTCCCCGACCGCCTCGGTAAAGCGAGAGTGACGCGCTGGAAGGCGGCCGCGCGATTTTCGTTTTGCAGTCTACGCAAAGTTGAGGAGCGCAGTATGTGGAGCGATCTAACGGGAAATCTGGGCCACCGCGTACTTGGCCTTGGGCTACTGTCGGCTGCATTGATGGCCGGAGCGCCTGCTGTCGGCCAGGTTTCGTTCACGGACATCAACCCCAATCAATCGACCCTTCATCCATCGGATCCGGACGGCGCCAGTGGCGGCCGAGTCAACGGACTAGCCTCGGCTGATCGCGACCCGAACACGTTTTATGCGGCGACGGAGTGGGGCGGGATCTACAAGACCACAGACCGTGGCCGGACTTGGTTTCGGCTCGATGGCCATCTACCGGTCGTTACGTGGGATGTTGAGGTGTTGCCGGAGCGACCCCAACGAGTGATCGCCAGTTCGTTCTACGATGGCCGGCTTGCCAGCCAGGCGGGCATCAACGTGAGCAATGACGGCGGCACGACATGGACAAGGCCCATCAGTAGCGTTCCTCCTTCAGGCTTCTGCACTCCCGCGCGCAGCGAAGAGCCGGCTGCGTTCGGCATCAGCATCGACCGGGCCAATCCCAACCGCGTCTATGTCGGAACGAATTGCGGTTTGGCGATCAGTAATGACGGCGGCGCGACTTGGGCCTT
Source organism: Pseudonocardiales bacterium (assembly GCA_032160565.1). Classification (GTDB taxonomy): domain Bacteria; phylum Actinomycetota; class Actinomycetes; order Mycobacteriales; family Jatrophihabitantaceae; genus RYN-117. Next base: position 3,334 of record JAVHVL010000663.1, read on the forward strand.
CGTCGACCCGACCCCGAATGACCCGGCAACTAACGTATGGGATGTGGTCGCGCACCACGGCCGTATTGTCGATATCTGTGGGGACGATGGTCATTTTCGATCGTTGGATGCAGGCGCTACATGGACCGCGGGTAGTGGACTGCCATCCGGAATGTGCTCCATAGCGGCGTCCCCACACGAGCGCGACGTCGTCTTTGCGGCCGTTGGCGCGGACGCCTGGGAGACCGATAACGCCGGCGCCAACTGGATTAGACTCGGCACGCCTGATTCACGCCGCCAAGGCCGTATTCCCTTCGTCGAAACAAACGCCCGGACGGTGCCCGGCGCTCAAATCCAGGCGTTCGATCTCTGGTATGGCGATGTGCGGCTGTATCGCGGCGGCTGTCGGAGCAACCCTCCCGGCGGTGGCGTTCGCTGCCCGATGGCAACAACCGCTGGCGTACTGCCGCCGACGCCACCAACCGGATGGGATGGCCCTTTCACACGAAGCGCGGGTGGTCATGACGATGTGGGGGCTATCGCATTCGCGCCCGGGACCAATGAAAACGCCTGTCCAGTCTTGTTCTCGTCAGACGGCGGTGTTTACTTCAACACCAGAGAGACGAGCCCCGATTGCCACCGTCCATTCTGGCAGCAACCCAATGTCACGCCGCATGCGCTTTGGCTTTGGGCTCTAGCCGGTGCCGATCAACCCGGCGTACTCACCGAAGACCTCTATTTCGGCAACCAGGATAACGGCACTTTCGCGACGACCAATGCCGGGGCCCCGATCCCCGCTTGGAGGAACCGAGATTGTTGCGACGGTTTCGACGACAGCTCCAATCCGTCGCGCGTCCTCTACACCGTATGCTGTTTTTCACCT
>JAVHVL010000314.1:0-5132 GCA_032160565.1 Pseudonocardiales bacterium
ACCCGCGCAACGTGATTTAACGCGCGACGAGCTTTCCCCTGGCCTTTCGCCGTGGACTTCGCGGCCGACTTGGCTGCGAGCGGGGTTGCGGTCTTGCCCGGCGTCGGTCGACCTCTCGTGGCCGCAATCCGAACAGGTTCCGTGGACCGTGCGCCACCGCGCCGGCCGACGATCTGATGAGCTGAGGGGCGCGAAGCCACCTATCGGACGTGAGTGGCATCGTGGGTGGCGCCCGGTCGACGGCACGGATGGGAGAGTCTGGTGTTCGTCCTCCATGCGGCGTGGTTGCCGGACGACGAGCCCCGGCTTGCCCTCTGGGCGGAGGATTCCTCGGCACCGGGGCCCCCGCGTCGTCCTGGCCGTGCGCCGCGGGTGCGGCCGCACCCTTTCGCCGCGCCGCACCGAGTCCTACAAGACCTGGTCTCGGCGGCAGCGCTGGCCACGATGGGGACGACGAACCTCACACTTCCTGCGCGGGGCGCTCGCCCGCTCGATTCTCCGCAGCTCGTACGCGAGGAGATTCCCGCTGCGACAGGGCCGGTGCACGAGACGCAATGGTCCGTTCCGACCGTCGAGCTCACCGCCGACCTGGCCATCGCCGTCCTCTGCGAACTGCCGTCGGAGGCTGCAGTTAGCGCCTCGATCACGCACCTCCTCGCACTCGTCGCCTTCGCGGGTGATCTGGTGAAGCGCGGGCGGCTGCTGCCCGGAGTCGAGGCCGGTCCGCCGCGCGCTGTGTGGAGGCCGCTGCTCACCGGAGCGGACGCGGCGTGGGCCAGGTCTCTTGTGCAGGGGATGCCGGCGCCCCTGGCAGCTGCCGCGCCGAACAATCTGCACGCCGTCTGGACGAGCGCGCTGGACGCATTCGTGGACGCATCCGCCCGCGCGCGCTTGGGCACCCTGCGCCTTGATCGTGGCAAGGTCGGAGATGCCGTCACCCGGGCCTGGCTCGCCGCGCTTACCGGTCGCGAGCGGCACTTCGCGGCGGAACCGGCGAAGGTAGCGGCGCTGGCGGGCGCGCTCGCGCAATGGCAGCAAGACGCGGTCGCGGGGCCGGTGCGCGCCCTGTTCCGGCTCGTGGAGCCGGCCGAGGACGACGACGAGTGGGACGTGCGCTTCGCGTTGCAGGCCACCGACGAACCGAGCCTCGTCGCCGACGCGGACGCCGTGTGGCGGGCCCGTGGCACGTTGAAGGCCCTGGCCCGTCACGTCGACACACCGCAGGAGACGTTCCTGGCCGAACTCGGCAAGGCGAGCCGGGTGTACCCGGAACTCGATGCCGCGCTGCGAACGGCGCGACCCCGCAGCCTCACCCTCGACACCGAGGGCGCGCACCGCTTCCTCAGCACTGCCGCCCCGAATCTCGCCAGCGCCGGATTCGGCGTGCAGCTGCCCGGCTGGTGGACGAAGCCGTCGTCGCGGCTGGGTCTGCGGCTGACGGTCTCCTCGCCGGCGCAGCCCGGGACGGTCTCGACGGGTGGGAGCGTCGTCGGCGCCTCGTCGATCGCAGAGTTCCGGCACGACCTGGCCGTCGGTGGTGAGGTGCTCTCCACGGATGAGCTCCGCGAACTCGCTGAGCTCACGGCGCCGATGGTGCGACTGCGCGGCCAGTGGATCGAGCTGGATGCGCGCCGCCTCGCCGCCGGGCTGAAGTTGGTCGGACGAACCGGGACGGCGTCGGTCGGCGAACTGCTGCGCCTCGGGCTCGGCCTGGGCGAGAGCGTCGCCGAACTGCCGGTCGAGAGCGTCGATGCCGATGGCTGGATCGGCGACCTGCTCTCGGGCCGGACGGAGCAGCGTCTCACGATGGTTGACGTGCCGGAGGATTTCGACGGCACACTGCGCCCGTACCAGGCACGCGGGTTGGCGTGGCTGGACTTCCTGCACCGCGCCGGGCTCGGCGGTGTGCTCGCCGACGACATGGGCCTCGGCAAGACCGTCCAGCTGCTCGCTCTTCTCGCACACGATCGGGGCGCCGGGCCGAGCCTGCTCATCTGCCCGATGTCACTTGTCGGCAACTGGCAGCGGGAGGCTGCACGGTTCACGCCGCAGTTGCGTGTGCACGTCCACCACGGAAAGGAGCGCGCGCGAGGTAAGCACTTCACTGCCGGGGTGGCGGCGTCCGACCTGGTGATCACGACCTACGCGCTCGCCGCCCGCGACGCCGCAGAACTGCGCAAGATCGACTGGCGCCGCGTCGTCGTCGATGAGGCGCAGGCCATCAAGAATGCGGCCACGAAGCAGGCCACGGCGATCAGATCACTCCCGGCTGGCGCGCGGATCGCGGTCACCGGGACGCCCGTCGAGAACCGGCTGGCCGACCTGTGGTCGATCCTCGAGTTCGCCAACCCCGGTCTGCTCGGCTCCGCTGCGACGTTCAAGAAGCGCTACGCCGAGCCGATCGAGCGATACGGCGACGACGAGGCGGCGCAGCGGCTGCGCCGATTCACAGCCCCGTTCGTGTTGCGCCGGGTGAAGACCGACAAGTCGATCATCGCCGACCTGCCCGAGAAGCTCGAGATGGACGTGCTCTGCAACCTGACGGCCGAACAGGCGGCCCTGTATCAGGCCGTCGTCGACGAGATGCTCGAACGCATCGAGTCCACTGAGGGCATCGAGCGCCGCGGCCTCGTGCTCGCGACGATGACCAAGCTCAAGCAGGTATGCAACCACCCGGCGCATTTCCTGCGTGACGGCTCCTTGCTCGCCGGTCGATCGGGCAAGCTCGAGCGGCTGGACGAGATCCTCGACGAGGTTCTCGCAGTGGGGGAACGTGCGTTGCTGTTCACCCAGTACGCAGAGTTCGGCGCCATGCTGCGTGGGCACCTGTCGGGGCGGACGGGGCGCGAGGTGTTGTTCCTGCACGGCGGGGTTACGAAGTCCGCGCGCGATGAGATGGTGTCGCGGTTTCAGTCCGAGGACGCAGTGGCGCCGCCTCTGTTCGTCCTGTCGCTCAAGGCAGGTGGCACCGGGCTGACGCTGACCGCCGCCAACCACGTCGTGCACGTCGACCGCTGGTGGAACCCGGCCGTCGAGGACCAGGCCACCGACCGGGCGTTCCGCATCGGTCAGCGCCGCGCCGTGCAGGTGCGCAAGTTCGTCTGCGCCGGCACGATCGAGGAGAAGATCGCAACCATGATTCGCGACAAGCGCGACCTCGCTGCGCGCATCGTCGGCAGCGGCGAGCAGTGGCTGACCGAGCTGTCGACAGGCCAGCTGCGCGACCTGTTCCGTCTTGAAGCGGGGGCGGTCGTCGAATGAGCAATTGGTACCCACCGCCGTCGCGGCCCCGCACGGTTGAGGGCGGTATCAAGGCCCGCACCGCGCGGGGCGTGATCGGCTCGTCCTGGTGGTCGCGCCGATTCCTCGACGTCCTCGAGTCCTTCGCGATGGGCTCGCGGCTGACCCGCGGCCGCGCCTATGCGCGCAAGGGGCAAGTGGTCTCGCTCGACGTCACCCCCGGCGAGGTGCGTGCGGCGGTGCAGGGCTCGCGGGTCAAGCCGTACCAGGTGCGGATCGGACTCGTCCCGTTCACCGAACTCGCCTGGGCCAAGGCCGAGATCGCGTTCTCGGAGCAGGCATTGCCGTCGGCGAAGTTGCTCGCCGGTGAGGTGCCGCCCGAGCTGGAGCAGATCTTCGCCGACGCCGGCGCGGTGCTGTTCCCCCGCACCGTCCAGGAACTCGACCAGCGCTGCAGCTGCCCCGACTGGGAGGTGCCGTGCAAGCACCTCGCCGCCACCTTCTACCTGCTGGCCGAGGCATTCGACGACGACCCGTTCCTGTTGTTGCGTTGGCGCGGACGCACGCGCGGGCAGCTACTTGACCGCCTGAGGGAGCTCCGCTCGGAGTCGGCCGCACCTGCTGAGCGGGAGCAACCGAGCGCTGTTGCGGGCGCGGCGCTCGCGCTGGTCGGGCTCGCAGACCCCACCCCTGACGCGGACCGATTCTGGCTTCCACCGCCGCCGATGCCGCCGCGTCCGGCGGTACTCGACGTCGACCCCGGCCTGGTACTTCGGCAACTGCCCTCGCCAGGAACCGTGCTCGGTGGCGAGGCGCTGGTGCAGCGGCTACGAGCCGCATACGAGACGTTCGCGATGTGACGCGAGAGCGGTGACCTGGTGCTGGCTCGGTGGCGATGGTCGGGGCGTCTCGTCGGTGTGTCGACTGAGATGACCTACTCGCCATGAGTCCGGATCTGCGATCGCGCCGCAAGAACGCCCGGACTATGGGCCGCATCGCGGGTTGCGCCGCCGCGATGCGAGGTGACCGCACCATCGCCGCCGCCTACTCGGTGCGGGGCAAGGCTCCGTGCGGGGCCCCGACCAGGATCTTCCTGCGGATGCGGCACCTATGCCCGTCCCAGCGCAGGAAGATCCGCTGGCTGGGGGCTCGATCGCGGGCCTCGACCCGATCTTCCTGCGGATGCGGCAGCTATACCCCTCGTAGTGCAGGAAGGTCCGGTGTACGCGGGGCCTGGCGGATCAGGATCCGGGGGCGACGAGGATGCCGCGGGCTTGGCGGATGGTGAGGGTGGTGGTGGTGTCGGGGCCGGTGACGGTGCCGGGGATGGTTTGCCAGGGGCCGCCGTCGAGGCGGTATTGGCCGGTCCAGGTGGTGTGGGCGTGCAGGGTGGTGGTGCCGGTGTGGGTGTAGGTGTGGCCCCAGTAGTGGGGGCAGGTGGGGGTGTGGCAGGGGTCGGTGGGGTCGTAGCGGCGTTGGGGTCCGGGGGTGGTGTCGGTGGTGTGGTCGCCGAAGTCCCAGTCGACGTGGTGGACGTGCACGCGCAGGGTGAGGTGGTGGCCGAGGAGGGTGGCGGTGCCCAGTGGCTGGGTGGGTGGGGTGTTGAGCCAGAGCAGGGTTTGGATGTGGACGAGGGTGATGCCGCCGGGGGGTGCGACGCCGATGCCGGGGTGCGGGACGCGTTTCTGGATTTGTTGGCGTAGGAGTTGGGCGGTGAGTTGGGGTGTTCGGCTGTGGGCGGCGCAGTTGTAGGCGGTTTGGGTCCAGGTGCCGTCGGGGTTCTGGCGGATGGTGACGGTGGTGGTGGCGTGCGGGTCGGTGGGGAGTTGGGCGGCGCTGGGCACCGAGCAGGTGTTGCCCAGGTACCGGCAGAACGTGTTGCCGGTGGGTCG
>JAVHVL010000323.1:0-16027 GCA_032160565.1 Pseudonocardiales bacterium
CGGCGCAGCTCGACGCCTTCGCGGCGGAGCTGGCCGAGCACCAGGTGCCCGAGGTGGCGCGGTTCGACGGCTGGCGCCCCGACCTGCCCGGCCGCGGCCACCCGCTGCTGCCGCCGTACGTCATCGAGCACGAGACGGAGTCGACGCTGACCGCACGGGTGAGGTTCACCCGGTACTTCCTCGGGGGCAACGGCGCCGCCCACGGTGGGGCGCAGCCGCTGCTGTTCGACGACCTGCTGGGGCGGGTGGTCAACCACCAGGGCGTCGGCGTGGCCCGCACCGCCTATCTCAAGGTGAACTACCGCCAGATCACGCCCATCGACGAGGAGTTGCGAGCCGAGGTCTCCGTCGACCGGATCGACGGCCGGAAGCGGTGGTGCTCCGGCCGGCTAGCCAACGGCGCCGACGAGGTACTCGCCGACGTCGAGGCGCTGTTCGTGCAATTGCTTGCGGGCCAGCCCTGAACCGGTTTCCGGGCCGCCGTCTGTCGCGATCTTCCTGCGCTTTGATGGCCATACGTACCACGGACGCAGGAAGATCCAGGGGATAGCAGGCGACCGAGGTGGAGCCGCCTCGGGGAATCGAACCCCGGACAACCTCATTACGAGTGAGGTGCTCTGCCGACTGAGCTAAGGCGGCGCGCGCATGGCGTACCGGCGCGACGCGTCAGTCTAACGTGCCGCGCCGGCACCCCGAGACGCGCTTACTGCTCGTCGGGTGACTGCCCCTTGATGACCGAGAAGGGTGCGCCCTGCGGGTCGGTGACGTGCGCCATCCGGCCGTAGGGCGTGTCCTCCGGCGGGTTGATGACGTTGCCGCCGAGCTTGACGACCCGGTCGACGATCTCGTCGGGGTCTTCGACCTGGAAGTAGACGCGCCAGTGCGGCGGGACGCGGTCCGGCACCTCCGGCGGCATGCTGCCGATGCCTCCTACCGCCCTGCCGTTGACGTTGAACGTGGCGTACTGGAAATCGCCGCTGCTCAGGTCGTCGTAGGTCCAGCCGAAGACGGCCGCGTAGAACTCCTGCGCCCGCGCGAAGTCGCGCGTGAGCAACTCGTTCCACGTCGGGGTGTTCGGGACGTTCGCGATCTGCATACCGGTGTTGGTGCCGGCCTGCCAGATGCTGAAGGCGGCACCAGTCGCGTCCTGTGCGACTGCCATCGTGCCGACGTCCATCACCGCCATGACCGGCGCGACGATCGTGCCGCCGGCGGCGGTGATCGCCTCGGCGGTCGCATTGGCGTCGGCTGTGGCGAGGTACGTGCCCCAGACCGGCGGATGATCCATCTCGGCCATGATCGGGCCGAGCCCCCCGAGCGTGCGCCCCTCGACGGACGCGAGCAGGTAGCCGCCGGTGTCGGGCCCGGTCTCTTCCAGGTGCCACCCGAACAGCTCCTCGTAGAACAGCCGCGCCGAGGCGAGATCGTTCGTCATGAGTTCGACCCAACAGGGGGTTCCGGGCTCCCAAGGTGTGTCGCGCGTGACCATGGTCGTGCTCCTTCCGTCGGGTATGGATCGAACCTAGGGCGAACGTCCGACATCGGGAAGGCGACGGCGGGCCGACTCCCCGCGAAGCTTCGGTGAACGCTCAGCCAACAGGCGCCCGACCGGCCCTTACCGGGCTGTCAGGTGCCGCAGAGTGGGGTCGTGCCCATCGGCTACCGAGACCAGCGCGGACCCTTGGCGATCGCCCACCGCGGCGGCGCCGGGCTCGCGGCCGAGAACACCCTGGCGGCGTTCTCGCGCTCGTACGCGCTCGGGCTGCGCTGGCTGGAGACGGATGTGCGCATCACCGCCGACGGGCAGTTGCTGGCGTTCCACGACGCGACGCTGCGGCGGGTGACCGGCCTGCGCGGGCGCGTCGGCGGGCGGAGCCTCGCGCAGCTCTGCGGCCTGCGGGCACTCGGCGGGGGCGAGCTGGTGCCGCTCGAGGCGCTGCTCGCCGCCTTCCCGGACGCCCGGTTCATCATCGACGTGAAGGAGCGTGCCTGCGTCGAGCCGCTCGCCGCGCTGCTGACCGGATCCGGTGCGGCGGCGCGGGTGTGTGCCGCCGGCGCATGGGACTCCTGGCTGCTGGAGCTGCGCGCCCGCGTCGGTCCGGAGCTGACGACGGCGCTCAGCTGGCGCGCGCTGGCCCGCCTGGTCGCGTCGTCGCGCCCGGCCCGGCAGCGCACCCTGCCACTGGACGGTGCCGGCTGCTATGCACACGTGCCGCTGCGCTTCGGTCGCATCCCGGTGTTCGCCGACGACCTGGTGCATCGGGCGCATGACTCCGGCGTCAAGGTGATCGTCTGGACGGTGAACGAGCGGGCGACGATGCACCGGCTGCTCGACGCCGGCGTCGACGGTGTGATCACCGATCGCCCAGACGTGCTGCGCGAGGTGCTCATCGCGCGCGGGCAGTGGCACGCGCCGGAGACCTACGGCGCCACCCTGCCGGAGCCCGACCTCGCGTCCTGACGCCCGGCCGCCGGGGCGATGGCGGACCGGCACGGGCGGCGGCGACTGTGTGCAGTTGCCCTTGCCGGAGCGATGGAAACTGCACACGGTCGCGCGGTGTTGCCTCGTGCACAGCGCTGTTGATCAGCGAGGGTCGGAGCTGTCGCGCGACTCGTACGCCTTCCTGCTACCGCAGACCGAGGCCAGCGCGCAGCGGCTCGTGCGGCCGTCGGCAGCCATCCGTACGACGACCTGCTCGCCCGGAACGTCGTGCCCCACGACAGTGCCGTCACCGTCCGGTGTCTCGACCGACTCGCCGAGGGCCGGCGCCTCCGCGGCGAAGTCCTGATACAGCGGGTGCTCGTACTTCAGGCAGCACATCAGCCGCCCGCACGCGCCGGAGATGCGCAGCGGGTTCAGCGGCAGGTCCTGATCCTTGGCCATCCGCACCGACACCGGCTCGAAGTCGACCAGGAACGTCGAGCAGCACAGCTCGCGGCCGCACGAGCCGATGCCGCCGGTGAGGCGCGCCTCGTCGCGCGCGGACAGCTGCCGCAGCTCCACCCGCCCGTTCAGGGTGGCGGCCAGGTCGCGGACCAGCGCACGGAAGTCGACGCGGTGCGGCGCGGTGAAGTAGATCGTGGTCTGGTGCGTCTCGGTGACGTAGTCGACGCCGCTGAGCTTCATCGGCAGGCCGTGCTCACGGATCAGCCGCTTGGCCGCCACGCGCGCGGCTGCCCGGCGCTTGCGGCTGACGGCGGCCACCTCGAGGTCGGACGGCCCGGCCATGCCGACGAGGACGGGCAGCCCACCGACGTCCTCGCCGACCCACTGCGGCGCCCACATCACCTCGGCGACCTCGGGGCCCGCGTCGGTGGGGTACAGCACGTGGTCGCCGACCTGCGGGGTAAGCGAGCCCGGGTTCGCGTAGTAGAGCCGCCCCTGCCGCTGGAAAACGACGGCGCACATCATCATCCGGGGCCCCCGCGGAAGCGTGAGCGCAGCCAGCGGTTTCGTGGGGTGGTGTCCATCCGGGGAACCCTAGGGCAGGCGCAGGGCGGCGGTCATGGCCTCGACGGCGATCCGCGGCTTGACGTTCAGCTCCAGCGCCTCGCGGCAGGCCAGCACGGCGTCCAGCCGCTGGAGCACGCCAGGCGCGTCGACGCGCGCGGCGACCGCCCGGACGTCGTCCTCGAAGTCCGGGTGGGCGGGCGGCACGGCGGCACCGGCGTGCATGAGCAGGACGTCGCGGTAGAAGGCCGCGAGGTCGACCAGCGCGCGGTCGAGGGCGTCGCGCTGGGCGCGGGTGGCGCGCGATTTCTGCCGCCGCTCCAGCTCCTTGAGCGCGCCGCTCATCCCGCGTGCGGCGGTGGCGGCGCCCTTCCCCGTGCCGCCCGCCCCGAGCGCGGTCTGCATCGCCTCCGTCTCGTCGCCGTCCAGCTCGGCGGACTGCGCGGCGGCCTCGGCCTCCGCGGCGCTCACGAGGTGGTCGGCGGCGTCCAGGCAGGCGCCCAGCGAGTTGAGGGACGCGGGGATGGCCAGCACCTCCACGCGACGGTCACGTGCGTCGGCGTCACGCACCAGGCGACGTGAACGCCCGATGTGCCCCTGCCCGGCCGCGGCGGCCCACTCCGCGGTGGGGTGGTCGAGGCCGCCGCGCTCGAGCACCTCGGCCACGGCGGCCGCCGGCGGGGTGCGCAGCGTGACCAGGCGGCAGCGCGAGCGGATCGTGACCGAGACGTCGTCGGGATGGGTCGACGGGGCGCAGAGCAGGAACACGGTGCGCTCCGGAGGCTCCTCGATCGCCTTCAGCAGCGCGTTGCCGGCCTGCTCGGTGAGGCGATCGGCGTCCTCGATCACCACCACCTGCCAGCGCCCCAGCGACGGGCGACGGGCCGCCTTGCCGACCACCTCGCGCATCTCGGCCACCGGGATGGACAGCCCCTCGGGCACCACGGAATGGACGTCCGGGTGCGTGCGCGCCCGCACCGTCCGGCAGGCGGAGCACTCGCCGCAGCCGGGTGCGCCGTCGCGCTCGCACTCCAGCGCGGCGGTGAAAGCGCGCGCAGCCACTGACCGCCCCGACCCGGGCGGTCCGGTGAACAGCCAGGCATGGGTCATCGCACCGGCCGCGACCGGCTCGCCGCGAGCGACGGCGGCCGCCGCCCCCGCCGCCGCCCGCAGCACCGCGACGGTGCTCTCCTGACCGACCAGCTCGTCCCACACCGTCATGCGCGTCCCCGCTGTGCGGTCATGCGCGTCCCCGCTGTCCCGTCATGCGCGTTCCTCGCCGTGCCGTCATGCGCGTTCCTCGCCGTGCCGTCATGTGCGTTCGCGCTCCGAATGGATGTGCACGTGCGGCAGCGCGGCCCGCAGCGCACCGCGCCGCGGCGTGAACAGCGACTCCACCCGCGCGAGCACCAGCGCCGCGATCTCGTCCGGCCGGCGGGTGGCGTCCAGGACCAGGTAGCGGCGCGGGTCGGTCTCGGCCAGCGCACGGAACGCCTGCCGCACCTGCTCGTGGAATTCGACGGACTCCGCCTCGAGCTTGTCCGCGTCGCCGCGGCCGTGCACCCGCGCCAGCCCGAGGGTGGCGGGCAGGTCGAGCAGGACGGTGAGGTCCGGGCGCAGCCCGCTGGTGGCCCAGCGCGAGATGCGCTGCACCTCGTCGACGTTCAGCTTGCGGCCGACACCCTGATAGGCCAGCGACGAGTCGATGAAGCGGTCGGTGAGCACGACCTCGCCGGCCTCCAGCCCAGGGCGGATCACCGTGTCCACGTGATGCGCGCGGTCGGCCGCGAACAGCAGCGCCTCCGCGCGCGCGGTGAGCGGCTCGTCGTGATGCAGCACGAGGTCACGGATGCGCATGCCGATGCCGGTGGCGCCCGGCTCGTGCGTGACCCGGACCGCGCGCCCCCTCCCGCGCAGCGCCGTGGCCAGCAGCTCGATCTGGGTGGACTTCCCGGAGCCCTCGCCCCCCTCGAACGCGACGAAGACGCTGCCGCTGCGCAGTCGCCGGCGGGCGGACGTATCGCCGCGGACCGACATCTTCACATCCGCCCAGACCGGCATCTGCTGGCGGTCGTCCATCTTGCGGTACGCGAGCAGCCCGGCCGACAGCGCGAACAGCCCGCCGGCGATGAGCACGAACCGGGTGCCGTCGACGGTGGTGTCTATGACGCCGATGGACAGCCGGCGCCGCCCGACCTGGGCCACGACGAACGGCACCGCGGCCAGCGAGAGGATCAGCACGATCCGGATCAGGGACTGCAGCAACGCGAACACCCGGCCGCGCATCTCGTCGCCGACGTCCGTGCCCATCAGCGTCATGCCGGACAGGTAGGCGACCCCCGCGCCGAAGCCGACGCCGAGCACGAAGATCATCGCCAGCACCACCTGCGGCATGAGCGCCACGAGGATGAGGCATACCGCGGCGAAGACGATGGACAGCCCGAACAGCCGCCGTCGCGACAGCTCCCGCGCGATGCGCGGACCGAACGCCATTCCTGCACCGAGCCCGACGAACACCGATCCGAACAGCACGCCGTAGGCCGCGTTGCCGCCACCGAGGCTGGCGACGAAGATCTTTCCCGCCCCGATGACAGCCCCGCCGCCGGCGAACGCACCGATCAAGCCGATGATCAGGCCGCCGATCAGCCGCGAGCTACGGATGAACGCCGCACCCTCGCGCATCAGCGACAGCAGGCTGCGCTGCTCCTCGGTGCTGCGGCCGTCGCGAAGACCGCTGATCTCCCGGATGAACAGCACGAGCAGCGCGCCCACCAGGAACGTCGCGGCGTTGAAGTACAGCGCGAGGTTCACCGGCTGCGCGCGGAAGAAGGACAGGTGGCGGGCGAGCACGTTCGTGATCAGCGACAGCACCGAGAACAGCGCCGCGCCGAGCACCGGGGTGATGCCGTACGTGGTGATCAGGCTGAGCTGGTTGGCCGCCTCGATCTGGTCGCGCCGAACCAGGTTGGGGACGGAGGCGTCCTTGGCCGGCAGCCAGAACAGGCTGACGCATTCGATCAGGAAGCTGGCGACGAGCAGCCAGACGATCGTGTGCACGAGCGGGATGGTGAGGAACAGCCCGAACCGGATGGCGTCGGAGATGACCATCGTGCGCCGCCGGTCGAAGCGGTCGGCGAACGCGCCGGCCACGGGGCCCAGCACGATCGCGGGCAGCAGCTTGACGACCAGCACGCCGCCCAGGGCGTAGTTCTGCGCCTGGTAGCCGTGCGCCAGGGAGGTGGCCAGTGCCGTGGTGGCCAGCAACCCGAGCCAGTCGCCGAGGCTGGACAGCGCCGTGGCGTACCAGAGCCGCCGGAACGCCGTGATCCGCAGCACGCCCCGGAGCGCGGCGACCGAGGAGGCCGCCGATGGCGCAGGCTGGGCGGCCAGGTCGGCGCTTTCGGCGCTGATGGGATCCCCCTCAGGTAACGCAATGACGGCATTCAGCGTATCCGCGCACCCGGACGTCATAGTGGCGCGCGCGGCGGGCAGTCCTCAGCCGCGGGTCAAGAGCCGCTCCGGCGGGACGTCGGCCACGACCAGCAGCTCGCGCAGCGCGTCGGCGACCGCCTGGCGCCGCGGGGCTGCGAGCGTCTCGAGCAGCTCGCGTTCCCGGTCGAGCAGCGCGGTGAACGCGGCCTCCACCCGCTTGCGCCCCACGGCGGTGAGGCGGACGCGGACGAGGCGGCCGTCAGTGGGGTCGGGGTGCCGGGTGACGAACTTGCGGTTGCTGAGCCGGTCCAGGCGGCTGGTCATCGTGCCCGACGTGACGTGGGTGAGCGCGCACAGTTCGCCGGCCGTCAGCTCGAACGGCTCGCCACTGCGGCGCAGCGCGGCGAGCACGTCGAACTCGTGCGCCTGCAGCCCGTGCTCGACGAAAGCCTCCGCGCGCCGCTCGTCGAGCACGTCGGCGAGGCGGCTCACCCGCGACAGCACCTGCAACGGTTCGACGTCGAGATCGGGGCGCTCGCGGCGCCAGGCCGCGACGATCTCGTCGACTTCGTCGGTCATGCAGCCATCGTGCCATATCTCTTGACTTCAAGATATATTCCTTGGCGTCGAGAGGACGCCGATGCGATGGGATCCGGCCCAGTACGCCCGCTATTCCGACGAGCGCGGCCGGCCGTTCCTCGATCTGGTGGGGCGGATCTCCTGCGACGAGCCGCGGCGCGTCGTGGATCTGGGCTGCGGGCCGGGTGCGCTGACGGCGCTGCTCGCGTCGCGGTGGCCGGGGCGAGCGTCGAGGGGATCGACTCGTCGCCGGAGATGATCGAGCGGGCGGCTGGACTGGCTCGTCCGGGGTTGACGTTCCGCGTCGGTGACGTGTCGGGGTGGGAGGTTCCGGCGGACGCAGACGTCGTCGTGAGCAATGCGACGCTGCAGTGGGTGCCGGCGCATCGGGAGCTGTTGGCGCGCTGGAGCGCGGCGCTGCCGTCCGGCGGCTGGCTGGCGTTCCAGGTGCCGGGGAACTTCGACGCGCCGTCGCACACGCTGATGCGTGAGCTGGCCGAGTCGCCGCGGTGGGCGCCGCTGGTGGCCCACAAGCCGTAGCCCGCGATGGTGTGCAGGTTCCGTCGCCGGGACTGCGAAAACGGCACACCGTCGAGCCGTCCACAGGCTCGTTCGCCATCCACAGCCCTGATCGGAGGGCCCTGTCGGTCGGCCGCACAGGTGACGATCCCGTCATGCTCACCACACCCGCCGCCCGTTCGCTGCCCGACGACCTCGACAACGCGTACGACACGGTCACGTCGAGCGCCGTGCTGCGGCGCGCCGGATGGTCCGCCGGCGCCATCCGCGCCCAGGTCGACGCGCGTCGGTGGCAGCGGTTCGGCCGCGCGATCGTCCTGCACAACGGGGCGCCCGAACGGGCCGAGCTGTGGCAGATCGCGCTGCGCAACTCCGGCCGGCAGGCCGTGCTGACTGCGTTCACGGCGGCGGAGGCACTTGGCCTGACGGGGTAGGAACGTGACCCCGTCCACGTGCTCGTGCCCGGCGGTACGCGGGTGCGGCACGTGCCCGACCTGCTGGTTCGGGTGCACTATGCCCGTGCCTGGGCAGACGTGGTGTCGCTGCCGGTACGTCGGGCACACAAGATCGCACCCGCGGTAGTGCTGGCCGCGGGCACCTTCCGCTCAGCTAGGCCGGCAGTGGGAATCCTCGCCGCTGCGGTGCAGCAGCGACTGGCCTCCGCGACTGACCTCGAGAAAGCGCTGCACGACGCGCGGCGGGTGCGGCACCATGCCGTGCTTCTGGCGGCAACGCGGGACATCGCTCAGGGCGCGGACGCGCTGAGCGAGATCGACTTCGTTCGGCTGTGCCGGCGGTTCGGCATACCCGCACCTCAGCAGCAGAGCGTGCGCACCGACGGGAGCGGGCGGCGGCGCTCCTCGACGCCACGTGGCGCCGTCGCGACGGACGCCTGGTTGCGGTGGAGGTCGACGGCGCGCTGCATCTCACGCCGGCGCGCTGGTGGGACGACCAGTCCCGGCAGAACGACCTCGTGCTCGCCGGCACGATAATGCTGCGTTTTCCGAGCGTCGTCGTGCGGACCGAGCCGGACCTCGTCGCCGCTCAGCTGAGGCGGCTGCTCGACTGACGCAACGGTGTGCAGATCCGGTTGCCTGGACTGCGGAAACCGCACACCGTCGCCCATCTGGCCGGCCGGTGTAACGATTTCCGGCCGCGCAGCGATCAGCTATTTGGGTCGGCGCTCTCCCCCCGGGCGCCGTCCCCCGGTGCCGGTCACCGCCTTGTCCCCCGCGCGAGGCGGCGGCCGGCGCCTTTCTCTGCGTAGCTGCCATACGGCGGCCGGCTGTGTCGCGGCCGGGGCCTTTCTCTGCGTAGCTGCCATACGGCGGCCGGCTACGTCGCGGCCGGGGCCTTTCTCCGCGTAGCTGCCATACGGCGGCCGGCTACGTGAGGGCTGGCTACGTGGCGGCCGGAGCCTTCTTGGCGGCCGCCTTCTTCGCAGCTCCCGCTTTCTTGGCCGGCGCCTTCCTGGCCGGCGCCTTCTTGGCCGAGGCCTTCTTCGCAGGTGCCTTCTTGGCGGCCTTCTTCGCCGGGCCGCGGGAGCGCCGGTCGGCGAGCAGCTCGGCCGCCCGGTCCACGCTGATCTCCTCGACGGCGTCCCCCTGCCGCAGCGAGGCGTTCGTCTCGCCATCGGTGACGTACGGCCCGAAGCGGCCGTCCTTGATCACCATCGGCTTGCCGGAGACGGGGTCGTTGCCGAGCTCACGCAGCGGCGGGGCGGCCGCGGCGCGCCGGCCGCGCGTCTTCGGCTGGGCGAACAGCGCCTGCGCCTGCTCGAGGGTCACCGTGAACAGCTGCTCCTCCGACTCGAGCGAGCGCGAATCGGTGCCCTTCTTGACGTACGGCCCGTAGCGGCCGTTCTGCGCGGTGACCTCCTCGCCGTCGAGGACACCGAGCGTGCGCGGCAGGGTCAGCAGCCGGCGCGCGTCCTCGAGGGTGACGGTGTCCAGCGACATCGACTTGAACAGTGACGCCGACTTCTCCCCGTCGGTGACGTACGGGCCGTAGCGCCCGGACTTGGCGGTGATCTCGCGCCCGTCGTCCGAACCGAGGAGCCGGTCACCGGACGGCGCGGACAGCAGCTCCTCGACCTTCTCCGGCGTCAGCTCGTCCGGCGCGAGGTCCTCGGGGATCGAGGCGCGCTCCTCCTCGCCGCGCTGCAGGTACGGCCCGTAGCGCCCCACGCGCACCACCGCGCCGGTGCCGTCGAGCGGGATGGAGTTCACGCCGCGCGCGTCGATGTGCTCCAGCCGGTCGGCGATGAGCCGCTTCAGCCCGCCCTGCGCGGAGATGCGCTGCGAATCCGCCGCCGGGCGCGTCTGGCCGTCTTCGGCGCCGAAGTAGAAGCGGCGCAGCCACTCCACCCGCGAGCGCTCCCCCGCGGCGATCTCGTCGAGATCGTTCTCCACCGACGCGGTGAAGCCGTAGTCGACGAGGCGCGCGAAGTACGACTCCAGCAGGCCGATCACGGCGAACGCCGTCCATGACGGCACCAGCGCCGGGCCCTTCTTCCAGACGTAGCCGCGGTCCTGGATGGTCTGCAGGATCGAGGCGTACGTCGACGGGCGCCCCACGCCGAGATCCTCGAGGGCCTTCACCAGCGAAGGCTCGGTGTAGCGCGCCGGTGGCGAGGTGGAGTGCCCGTCCGCCTCGAAGGCGCGAGGCTCCAGCGCGTCGCGGGCGGCCAGCTGCGGCAGGCGCTTCTCCGCGTCGTCCTTCTCGGCGGCCTCGTCGGTATCCTCGACATACGCGCGCAGGAACCCGGGGAACGTGATCGTCCGGCCGGACGTGGAGAACTCCGCCCGCTCGCCGGCGATGGACTCGCCCGCCAGCCGGACGGACACCGTCGTCCCCACCGCGTCGGCCATCTGCGAGGCCAACGTGCGCTGCCAGATGAGCTCGTAGAGGCGGAACTCGTCGCCGGACAGCTGGTTCGCGACCTGACCGGGCGTGCGGAACGTGTCCCCCGCGGGGCGGATCGCCTCGTGCGCCTCCTGCGCGTTCTTCACCTTGCGGGTGTACGTGCGCGCCTCGGCCGGCACGTACGCGTCGCCGTACAGCTCCCGCGCCTGGGTGCGGGCGGCGGCCAGCGCCGTCGCCGACAGGTTCGTGGAGTCGGTACGCATGTAGGTGATGAAGCCGTTCTCGTACAGCCGCTGGGCAACCCGCATCGTCGTCGCCGAGGACCACCGCAGCTTGCGCCCACCCTCCTGCTGCAGCGTCGAGGTCATGAACGGCGGGTACGGGCGGCGCCGGTACGGCTTCTCCTCGACCCGCTTGACCTCGAACGGCCGCCCCTCCAGCCGCGCGGCGAGGCCACGCGCGCCCGCCTCGTCGAGGTGCAGCACGTCGCCGCCGGCCCGTCCGGTGGCCGGGTCGAAGTCGCGGCCGGTGGCGATGCGGATGTCGTCGAGGGCGACCAGCGTGGCGCCGAACGTCTCCGGGTCGCCGTCCTTGCGGTTCGTGGGCGCAAACGTGCCGTCGACGTCCCAGTACTCGGCCGTGTGGAACGCCATCCGGGCCCGCTCGCGCTCCACGACGATCCGGGTCGCCACCGACTGCACCCGCCCCGCCGACAGCTTCGGCAGCACCTTCTTCCACAGCACGGGGCTGACCTCGTAGCCGTAGAGCCGGTCGAGGATGCGGCGGGTCTCCTGCGCGTCGACGAGCCGCTCGTCGATGTCGCGCGGGCTGGCGACGGCGTCGGCGATCGCGCTGGGCGTGATCTCGTGGAAGACCATCCGGCGCACCGGGATGCTCGGCTTGAGCGTCTGCACGAGGTGCCAGGCGATGGCCTCCCCCTCGCGGTCCTCATCCGTCGCGAGGTACAGCTCGTCGGCGCCCTTGATCAGTGCCTTGAGCTTGCTGACCTGCTGCTTGCGGTCCGGGCTGACGACGTACAGCGGCTCGAAATCGTGCTCGGTGTCCACGCCGAGGCGCGCCCAGGGCTCGCCCTTGTGCTGGGCAGGGACGTCGGCGGCGTTGCGGGGCAGGTCGCGGATGTGGCCGATCGACGCCTCGACGATGTACCCCGACCCGAGGTAGCCGCCGATCGTCTTAGCCTTCGCCGGCGACTCGACGATCACCAGCTTGGTGCCGGTTCCCGTCTTGCGCGCCTTCGTAGCCACATCTGCTCCCACTCGTCGTGTCGGGCCCCGGATTACGGACAGCCGCCGCCGCGGACGGTACATGACTCGACCGCCGGCCCCGTTTCCGACAGTAGCGCCGCTGTCCGGCGGCACCACCGCGGGTCAGTGCAGGTCAGTGCGGCGCCGGCCAGTCCGCGTCCCCGCCCCGCGGCGGTTCGCCGAGCAGTTCGACAAGGCGCCGTAGCCGCTTCACCGACGTCACCCGCCAGCCTGGGCCACCGCGCGCGACCGACACCGCCGCCACGCCGAGCCGGGACAGCTGCGCCCCCGCGGCGAGGTGGACGGCGTCGTCGGACTCGGTCGTCCCGAGCAGGTACCCGACCTCGTCCCGGCGGCCGGACGTGATCGCCCACAGCCGCAGCCCACCGGCGCTCAGCGCGAACCCGGGTGGCGGCGCCTGGTTGGCGCCGCGCGTCCAGCGCGCGGCCGCGGCGAGGAGTTGCTCGGCGAACGCGGTGCGCACGCCGTACCCGCCCTCGGCGTCGACGATGGACTCCGGGCCGCTTACCTCGCGGAGCTCGAACGCCTCGGCGAGCGCGTCGGCGCGCCACCGGTCGGGGACGACGACGGACAGCCGCGCGCCGGCCGGGGACCGGACCCAGTGGCCGCCCGCGAGCAGCACGCCGTCGAGATCAGCCGGCGCCGGGTCGGCCGCCGCTGCCCCGAACAGCGAGAACTGCATCGTCACGTTGTACCTGCCTGCGGCCGCTCAGGGCCGGACATTCGGCCGTCTTGCCACGGCCGGAAGTTGCCGGGAATCGGGCGGGCGGCCCCGGCGTGAAGCCGGAGCCGCCCGTGGTGCTCCCTCGTCAGGCGGCGGCCGACTGCACCCGCTCGCGGTCGGCCGGGTTCGCACCCATCGACACCCGGCGCCGCTTGGAGACGATGACGGCCGCGGCGATGATCGCGAGTGCGATGACGCCGGCGAGGATGCGCAGGCCGACCGAGCCGTGCTGGCCGACCGTCAACTTCACGACGGCGGGCGCCACCAGCACCGCGACCAGGTTCATCACCTTGATCAGCGGGTTGATGGACGGTCCGGCGGTGTCCTTGAACGGGTCGCCGACGGTGTCACCGATGACGGTGGCCGCGTGCGCGTCGGTGCCCTTGCCGCCGTGGACGCCGTCCTCCACCATCTTCTTCGCGTTGTCCCAGGCGCCGCCGGAGTTGGCGAGGAAGATCGCCATCAGCACGCCGGCACCGATGGCACCGGTGAGGTAGGCGGCCAGCGGGCCGATGCCGAGCAGGAACCCGACCGAGATCGGCGCGAAGATCGCGAGCAGGCCGGGGGTGGCCAGCTCACGCAGCGAGTCCTTGGTGCAGATGTCGACGACGCGCGCGTAGTCGGGCTTCTCGCTGAAGTCCATGATCCCGGGGTGCGTCCGGAACTGGTCGCGCACCTCGTAGACCACCCGCCCGGCGGCACGGCCGACGGCGCTGATCGCCAGGCCGCTGAACAGGAACACGACCGACGCGCCGATGATCAGGCCGAACAGGTTGTTCGGCTGCGACAGGTCGAGGCTGAACGAGAGTTCGGTGAGCTTCCCGACCTTCCCGATGCCGTGCGTCGAGTCCTTGATCGTCGTGAGCGCGTCGTTCCATGCGCGGTTGAACGACCCGAACAGCGCGGTGGCGGCGAGCACGGCGGTCGCGATCGCGATCCCCTTGGTGATCGCCTTGGTGGTGTTGCCGACGGCGTCGAGGTCGGTGAGGACGCGGGCGCCCTTCTCGTCGATGTCACCGCTCATCTCGGCGATGCCCTGCGCGTTGTCGCTGACCGGGCCGAAGGTGTCCATCGCGACGATGACGCCGGCCGTGGTGAGCAGGCCGCAGCCGGCGAGGGCGACGGCGTACAGCGCGACCAACGTCGAACCGCCGCCGAGCAGGAACGCGCCGAACACGGCCGCGCCGATGAGGACGGCGGAGTACACGGCCGACTCGAGGCCGAGGGAGATGCCGCCGAGGATGACGGTGGCCGCGCCCGTGAGCGACGTGTCGGCGAGATCCTTGACGGGCCGGCGCGACGTGTCGGTGAAGTAGCCGGTGAGCTGCTGGATCAGTACGGCCAGCACGATGCCGATGGCGACCGCCCCGACGGCGATCCACTGCGGGTTGCCGGTGGCACCGGCCACGCTCTGCTCGAGGTCGCCGAAGTTGCTGGGCAGGAAGGTGAACGCGGCGATTGCGACGAGCACGAGCGAGGTGGCGGCGGTGAGGAAGAAGCCGCGGTCGATCGGCACGAGGCCGTTACGGTCCGAGGTGCGCAGCTTGGTGGTGAGGATGCCGACGAACGAGCTGACCACGCCGATGGCGCCGATGATCAGCGGCAGGAGCAATCCCTTGGCGCCGAACGCGGTCTGGCCGAGGATGAGCGCGGCGACCAGGGTGACCGCGTAGGACTCGAAGAGGTCGGCCGCCATGCCGGCGCAGTCGCCGACGTTGTCGCCCACGTTGTCGGCGATGGTGGCGGCGTTGCGCGGGTCGTCCTCGGGGATGCCGGCTTCGACCTTGCCGACGAGGTCGGCGCCGACGTCGGCCGCCTTGGTGAAGATGCCGCCGCCGACACGCATGAACATGGCGAGCAGCGCGCCACCGAAGCCGAAGCCCTCGAGCACCGTTGGGGCGTTCTGGTTGTAGGCGAGCAGGACCACGCTGGCACCGAGCAGCCCCAGGCCGACGGTGAGCATGCCGACGATCCCGCCGGTGCGGAACGCGATGTGGAAGCCGCGCTCGCGGCCGCCGCCGCGGGCTGCCGCGGCGACGCGCACGTTGGCGCGGGTGGCCAGCGTCATGCCGATGTAGCCGACGCTGGCGGAGAAGACGGCGCCGACGATGAAGAACAGCGCCCGTCCGAACTGGACCGAGAAGCCGCCGTGGTTGACCGGCAGCAGGAGCAGCAGCACGAAGACAATCACCGAGAAGGCCGCCAACGTGCGGAACTGGCGGTTGAGGTAGGCGCGGGCGCCCTCCTGGACAGCCGTCGCGATCTCCTGCATCTTCGCGGTGCCCTGGTCGGCCTTGAGCACCTCCCTGACCAGCGTGTAGGCGAAGATCAGGGCGGCGAGAGCGACGACGCCGATCACCGCCACCAGTCCCTTTTCGCCCGAGGAGATCGCCGGTTCGGCAATCAGGTGCTGCGCGGCCATACAGGTTCCCCCATTGATTTCGTCGGTACGGCAGAGCTGAAGAAGCAGCTCGGCGGCATCACAGAGCGCCCGCCAGCGCATGGTTTGCGCAGGGCGCTGTTTCGCGGAGTCTAGCGGGATTCATATATCTCGCCGTGACGCGGGTCACGGGGAAGCGAGCAGATGCTTGTCAGGCGGAGGGCGCCTCGTCGGCCAGCCCGGAGACCGCGTCGTCACGGCTCGGGTAGATCTCGAAGACCCCGTCCAGGCCGGTGATGCGGAACAGTTTGAGGATCCGCTCGCGGTCGCAGACGATGGGCAGCCGCCCACCGGCCTCCGCCGCCGCGGTGCGGGCGGCGACGAGGACACCCAGCCCCGTCGAGTCGAGGAAACCGACGTCGGTGAGGTCGACGATCACGGACGCGCCATTGGCGCCGAGCAGCTCGGTGAGCCCGTTCTTCAAGGCCGGCGCCGAGTAGACGTCGACCTCGCCCCGAACCGCAAGGACGGGGTAGGCGCCGACGGACTGCTGCGAAACGGACAACTCCACTTGTGTTACCACCTCGTCCTGATCCGACCCTGTCAGGAATCATGCAGTGCCGTGGGCCGACTCAGCCCAATCGTGCCATAGACCCAACTGCGGAAGGCGGACGATGCAGGAGCTGCTGGATCGCCTGCTCGCCGGCACGCCGCCGGGCGCGGATCCGCTGACGCACGTCGAGCGGCTGCCGCCGCGGGCAGGGGTGGCCGTCGACTGGCCGGCTTGGGTG
>JAVHVL010000329.1:0-3544 GCA_032160565.1 Pseudonocardiales bacterium
CTTCCTCCGCATGCGCTGACGAGCGTCACCTTTGCGCTCGTCGCTCTTTGGACACAGCAGACGGCCGCCTCCGGGAAGAGCGGCCCTGCGGTTTCGGAGGGCAGACAGATGGCCGAGGTCCGACGGCTTCCCGCTCCACGTCAGGGCGACTGGGACTGGCAGATGCGGGCAGCCTGCCGTGGCATTGACACCTCGAACTTCTACCACCCGGAGAACGAGCGAGGCCCGTCGCGGATGAAGCGCGAGATGCGGGCCAAGGCCATCTGCTCCGGCTGCCCGGTCGTGGAGAACTGCCTGCGCTGGGCGCTCGCGGCCCGCGAGCCCTACGGCGTCTGGGGCGGGCTGTCCGCCGAGGAGCGCGAAGCGATGTTGGCCCGCAAGCTCGCCTGAAAGTTCGCGCGTCGATCGGCTGTCCGCAGGGCTGCCGGCCGCCCGATGCGCACAAACGAACTCTGCCCCGCAGCGGATCGCTGCGGGGCAGAGCCCTGTTCAGTTCCTTCGTCTGGTGCCTTCGTCTGGTGCCTTCGTCAGAAGCCCGGGCCGTGGCTGTGGCTGTGCCCGTGTCCGCCGTGGCCGTTGTGGCTGTGCTCCTGCTCCACGGGCTTCTCCACCACCGCGCTCTGCGTGGAGAGGATGAGCGAGGCGACGGAGGCGGCGTTCGCCAGCGCGGCCTTGGTGACCTTCACCGGGTCGACGACGCCCGCCTCGAGCAGGTCGACGTACTCGCCGGTGGCCGCGTTCAGGCCATGGTTGGTGGGTAGCTCGCGCACCTTGGCGACGACGACGTAGCCCTCCTCGCCGGCGTTGCTGGCGATCCAGCGCAGCGGCTCGTCGAGGCCGGACCGGACGACGGCGACACCGGTCGCGTCGTCGCCGGTGAAGCCGAGGTTGTCGTCCAGGACGCTGCTGGCGTGGACGAGGGCGGCACCGCCGCCGGCGATGATCCCCTCCTCCACCGCGGCCCGCGTCGAGGCGATGGCGTCCTCGATGCGGTGTTTGCGCTCCTTGAGCTCCACCTCGGTGGCCGCGCCGACCCGGATGACGCCGATGCCGCCGGCCAGCTTGGCCAGCCGCTCCTGCAGCTTCTCGCGGTCCCAGTCGGAGTCGGTGTCCTCGATCTCGCGGCGGATCTGGGCGATCCGGGCGTCGATCTCCTCCTGCGCCGCGGCCCCGTGCGTGACCGTGGTCGTGTCCTTGGCGACGACGACGCGGCCGGCCCGGCCGAGCACGTCGAGGCCGACCTGGTCGAGCTTGAGCCCGATCTCGGGGGCGATGACCTGCCCGCCGGTGACGATGGCGAGGTCCTGCAGGAACGCCTTGCGACGGTCACCGAAGAACGGTGCCTTCACCGCGACGACGTTGAACGTCTTGCGGATCGCGTTCACCACGAGGGTGGACAGCGCCTCGCCGTCGACATCCTCGGCGATGATGACGAGCGGCTTGCCGGTCTCGACGACCTTCTCCAGCAGCGGCAGCAGTTCGGCCAGGCTGGAGATCTTCTGCGTGGTGATCAGCAGGTACGGGTCGTCGAGCACCGTCTCGCCGGACTCGGCGTCGGTGACGAAGTACGGGCTGATGTAACCCTTGTCGAACTGCATACCCTCGGTGAACTCGAGTTCGGTGGTGAGGGTGTTGCTCTCCTCGACGGTGATCACGCCGTCGGCGCCGACCTTCGTGAACGCCTCGCCGATCAGCTTGCCGATCGTCGGGTCCTGCGCGGAGATCGTGGCGACATGGGCGATGGCCTGCTCACCGTTGACGGCAATGGCCACCTTGTCCAGCGCGTTGCTGACCGCCTCCACGGCGGCGTCCATACCTCGCTTGAGGGCCGTCGGGTTGGCGCCCGCGGCCACGTTCTTCAGCCCGGCGTGCACGAGGGCCTGTGCCAGGACGGTGGCCGTGGTGGTGCCGTCACCGGCCACGTCATTGGTCTTGGTGGCGACCGACTTGGCCAGCTGGGCGCCGAGGTTCTCGTACGCGTCGGGCAGTTCGATCTCGCGGGCGATCGTGACGCCGTCATTCGTGATGACCGGCGCACCGAAGGACTTGGCCAGGACCACGTTGCGGCCCTTGGGGCCCAGCGTGACCTTGACCGCGTTGGCCAGCTTGTCGACACCACGCTCGAGCGCGGTGCGGGCGTCCTCGTCGAAGCTGAGGATCTTCGCCATGGTGTTCCTTCCTGATCAGGACGCACAACCGAAACGCCCCGGCGCACGCGGTACGCGCGGCCGGGGCGTCGGCGGTCGGGTCGGTTACTTCTCGACGCCTATTTCTCGATGCTTACTTCTCGATGCTTACTTCTCGACGCCTACTTCTCGATGACCGCGAGGACGTCACGCGCGGAGAGGACCAGGTAGTCCTCGCCGGCGTACCTGACCTCGGTGCCGCCGTACTTGCTGTAGAGGACGACGTCACCGACGGCGACGTCGAGCGGTACACGGTTGCCCTTGTCGTCGATGCGGCCCGGGCCCACAGCGAGGACGGTGCCCTCCTGCGGCTTCTCCTTGGCGGTATCCGGAATCACGATGCCCGAAGCGGTCGTGGTCTCGGCCTCGTTGGCCTGCACGACGATGCGGTCCTCGAGCGGCTTGATGCTGACCTTTGTGGCGGTCACGGTGGATCTCCCCTTCTCGGGTTCATATGTCGGTGTGGGGTCCGGCTGCCGTCGCGGGGGTCAACCAGTCCTCGTTGGCACTCTAACGCGGTGAGTGCCAACTCTCAACGCCGGGGTGCCACCGCCCCGATCGTGGCGGGTTTGTGCGCCTGTCGGCAAACAACTCTCCGTGATCTGCAGGCTGTGGATGGCCGGCCGGGGCAGGCCCGAAATCCGGCATCCTGTCCGGCATGTCGTGGGGGGCAATCGCGCGCAGTCAAGGCGGCGTGATCGCACGTCGGCAGCTTTACGAAGCCGGCCTCACTGACGGTGTCATCCGTGGCCTGATCTCGTCCGCCGCGCTCGAATCCCAAGCTCGGGGCGTGTATTTGGCCCGCGGTGCGCCGTTCACCTACGCGGCACGATTGTGGGTCGCTCTACTCGCGACCGGAGGTGTCCTCGGCTTCGGTACGGCGGCGCACCTGTGGGGACTTACCCAGGTCCCGCCACCGAAATGCGCCGTGATCGTGCCTGCGACGCGCCGCGTCAGCACGCCGTTCGGTGCGCGCGTCCATCGGGTGTTCGTGCCACCGAGCGCGGTCCAGCGACGGGAGGGAATGCCGATCACCACCCGCACGTGGACGGTCCTCGATCAGCTCGGCGAGTTGCCCTACGACGATGCTTGTCGGCTGGCGGATCGGGCCCTCCAGCGCTCGTGGATCCGCTCCGTCGACATGGGCCGGCGGCTGTCGGAGCTGCCCGGCCGCAAGGGCAATGCCCAGCTGCGGCAGATCGTTTCGCGGACCAGGGACGGCGCGGCAGCGGAGTCAGAACGCGTGCTGCACCGACTCCTGCGGAACGCCGGTCTGACTGAGTGGGTCGCGAACTTCCCCCTGTGGGTCGCCGGCGAGCTGATCGCAGTCGTCGACCTCGCCCTCGTTTCCCAGCGAA
>JAVHVL010000372.1:0-3502 GCA_032160565.1 Pseudonocardiales bacterium
GAGCCGCGACGCTGAAGACCGTCATCGACGCATTGGCTCGACGGGTCGCACCCGACGACCCCAGGTCGGCGGATCAGCGGCGCGCCGACGCCCTCGTCCAGCTCGGTGTCGACACGCTCACCGGCGAGACCTGCCGGGAGCTGCCGACCCGGCAGCGGATCCGCCCGGCGGTGCAGGTCACCGTCGCCCTGTCCACCCTGCTGGAGCTGGACGAGCAGCCCGGCGAGCTGGACGGGCACGGCCCGATCCCCGCCGCCCTGGCCCGCCGGATCGCCGCCGACGAGTCCGGCACCTGGCGCCGGCTGGTCACCGACCCGCTCGGCCGGCTTGTGGACTACGGCCGCAGCACCTACCGGCCCCCGACGGACCTCGCCGAGCACGTCATCGCCCGGGACCAGACCTGCCGGTTCCCGCACTGCAACCGCACCGCCAGACGCTGCGAGATCGATCACCGCATCGCCTGGACCGACGGCGGCCACACCAACGAGAGCAACCTGCATGTCCTGTGCGCGCGGCACCACCATCTGAAGCACGAGACCGCGTGGCAGGTTCAGCGACTGCCGAACGGCGACACCCGATGGACCAGCCCGTCCGGCCACAGCTACACCAAACCCGCCGCCACCTACCCCGTCGACAGAACCACCGATACGGATCCCGATCCGCCCCCGCCATTCTGATGCGGGTTCATGAGACATTGCGGTGCGCCATGACGTCCCGGACGTACCACGCCGTCCACGCCACCGGAAAGAACGCGGCAGCGAGGAAGCAGACCGCGATGGAATCTCCGCGCCGCCGGCTGCCGATGCCTGTCAACCCGCCGAGCCCGAGCAGCGCGCGGAGCGAGATGGCGACGAGAGCTGACATCTGTGGCCTCCGCAAGTGACCATGGGCGTCCCGGACCGAGCTTGCGAGGGGGAGACGCGACCGGGCAAGCCCCGCAAAACCACGACCCGCGTCGCTGAACCTACGCCTTTGCCACGCCCAGCAGACTGGCCCCATGACCGACATCGAGCGCTTCGGCTCCGGCGGACCGTACGAGGACCTGATCGGCTACAGCCGCGTGGTCCGCGCGGGTTCACTGCTCACGACAGCAGGGTGCACGTCCGTCGTCCACGGCGAACTGGTGCACGAGGATGACCCGTACCAGCAGGCGATGACGGCGTTCCAGGTCGGCATCGACGCGCTGGCCGGTGCGGAGTGCAGCCGCGACCGGATCGTCCAGACGCGCATGTACATCACCGACCGTGCCCACGCCGGCGAGGTCGGGCGAGCGCACCACGACACGTTCGTCGAAGTCCGGCCGACCACGGCGATGATCATCGTGGCCGGCTTCCTCGACGTCCGCATGCTCGTCGAGGTCGAGCTCGTCGCCTGGGCCAGTGAGCTGGGCCGGTGAGCTGGGCCGGTGAGCTGGGCCGGTGAGTAGGGCCGGTGAGTAGGTCCCGCTGCTCCTGTTGGAGACTGGTGCGGTGAGCGTCGCTGTCCGGGTGATCCCGTGCCTCGACGTCGACGCCGGCCGCGTCGTGAAGGGCGTGAACTTCGAAGGGCTGCGCGACGCCGGTGACCCGGTGGAGCTGGCGCACCGCTACGACGCGCAGGGCGCCGACGAGCTGACGTTCCTGGACATCACCGCCTCGTCGTCCGGGCGGGAAACGACGTACGAGGTGGTCCGCCGCACCGCCGACGAGGTGTTCCTCCCGCTGACCGTCGGCGGCGGCATCCGCAGCGTGGCCGACGTCGACGCGCTGCTGCGCGCCGGCGCCGACAAGGTGGGGGTCAACACCGCGGCCGTCGCGCGCCCCGAGCTGCTGCGCGAGATCGCCGAGCGGTTCGGCCGTCAGGTGCTGGTGCTGTCCGTGGACGCCCGGCGGGTGCGGGGCGGCGACGCACCGACGCCGAGCGGCTTCGAGGTCACAACCCACGGCGGCCGAACTGGCACGGGGATCGACGCCGTGGACTGGGCTCGGCGGGCGGTCGACCTCGGTGCCGGTGAGATCCTGCTCAACTCGGTGGACGCCGACGGGACGAAGGACGGCTTCGATCTGGAGCTGATCCAACTCGTGCGCGCAGCGGTGCACGTCCCGCTCATCGCGAGCGGGGGAGCCGGCGCCGTCGGCGACTTCGCACCGGCCGTGTCCGCCGGCGCAGACGCGGTGCTCGCCGCCAGCGTCTTCCACTTCGGCGAGCTGACGGTCGGCGCGGTGAAGGACGCCCTGCGCGCCGACGGCGTCGAGGTCCGCTAGTAGTACGTCAGGAGGTCCGCTCCCGCGTCAGATACGGATCTTCGCGCCGCTGACCGTCGCGACGTCCGCGGCCGAACCGTCGTAGTCGACCTGTGCGACCCGCTGCCTGCCGAATGCGACGAGCGCCAGCTCCACCGGCTCGCTTCCCACGGTCACCACGGGGAATCCGTGCTTTGCGCGACGGGTGAGGATCTCGCCATGACCGGGCCACAGCAGCCGTACGCCGACCGGGACGGCGCGCATCGTGAAGGGGGCGCTCAACCTCAGCCGCGACCAGATCGCCCGCTGCCGCGCGATCGGCATCGCCCGCGGACCGGTGCCGGGCACGCCACGCCGCACGTCCTCGTGGTGGACCACGTACTCCAGCAGGTTGACCGCCTCACGCAGCGGCGCCAGCGCCCACGGCGAGTAGAACGGCGGCCCGCTGTCGACCGCGGCCACCAGCTGGTCGTACGGCGTGCGCTCGGCCAGCTCGTGCAGCGCCTCGTCGGCGCGGCGCCGCAGACTGCCGACCGGCAGCCGACCGGCAGCCTCGACCAGTGAGCGCTCCCGCTGCACCAGGTGTGCGGCGAGCACGGCCGTGGTCCACTCGCCGCACAGGGTCGGCGCGTCCGGGCCGGCGGCCCGTAGCGCCTGGCTGAGTTCGTGCCGCTCGTCGAGCGCGTGATGCTCCATGCGGGCAGCGTATTGTCGCGGCGCCGGGACCGCTCACCGGACTCGGCAACTCGCCTCGACAGGAGCCCCCGTGCCCGACGACGACCGCGACATCGAAACGCCGCCGGTGGTGATCGGCTCGATCGCGCTGGGCGTCGGGCCCCTGCCGTTCCTCGCGGTATACGCGGTGCTGTTCATCGCACACGGCATGTTGTATCCGGTCCAGCCCCCCGACATCACCAGCACGCGCGGCGGCGAGGCCGTCGCCGGCGTCGTTGCGGTGATCCTGGCGGTGCTGGTCATCCTCACCATCTGGTGGTTCCTCAACGGCCGGCGCCGGTGGCCGTTCGTCCTCGGCCAGCTGGCCACGTTCGGCACCGCGGTGGATTTCGTCGTCGATTCCACCAAGGGCTCCCCGGCGGTGCCGATCGTGCTCGCGCTGACCTCGGGCGTCGCCCTGGTGCTGGCGTTCCTGCCCCCGTCCTGGGCACACGTCGGCGCCCGGCGCCCCCAGCTGCGCGGGCGGACGTCCACGGCGGCGGGGGGCGAGGCGACGGACGCCTCCGCCTAACCGCATACTTGCTTCACAGGTAATCCCCACGGTT
>JAVHVL010000392.1:0-10602 GCA_032160565.1 Pseudonocardiales bacterium
CGGTGGGGCTCACCGAGGAGGAGGCGTCCGCGTCCGGCCGGCCGTTCGTCGCCGCCGTGCTCGGCTACGGCAGCACGTCCTACGGCTGGGCGATGGAGGACACCTCGAGCGTGTGCAAGCTGATCGCGGACCCGGCTACCGGGCAGCTGCTCGGGGCGCACCTGATGGGTGAGCAGGCCGCGACGCTGATCCAGCCGCTCATCCAGGCGATGAGCTTCGGGCTGGGCGTCCGGGAGATGGCCCGCGGGCAGTACTGGATCCATCCGGCGCTGACCGAGGTCGTCGAGAACGCGCTGCTGCACCTCGACGTGCAATACCCCGCTGTAACCTCCAGCCCCTAACCTTGGCGCGGTGGGCACCTACCGCCTCACCACTCTCGGGACGGGCACAGACCTGCTCGCGCTCCCCTACGACCTGCCGCTCGCGGAGTGGGACGAGTCGCTGATCGTGCACGTCCCGCGTGGCATCTCCCGTCACCTGGTGCGCTTCGTCCGGGCCGACGACCAGATCTTCGCCGTCAAGGAGGCGACGGACCGGTTCGTCCTGCGCGAGCACAGCCTGCTGCGCGTACTGGCCGACAAGTCGGTGCCGGTCGTCGAGGCGTACGGCACGGTGGTCGAGCGAACGGCGGACGACGGCAGTGAGCTGGGTGGGCTGCTGATCACCCGGCACCTGACGTTCTCCGCGCCGTACCGGTCGCTGTTCACCGGGCGCGGGCTGCCCGCACTGAGCGACCGGCTGCTGGACTCGCTCGCCGAGCTGTTCGTGCGCATCCACCTCGCCGGTTTCTACTGGGGGGACTGCTCGCTGTCGAACACGCTGTTCCGTCGCGACGCGGGAGCGCTGGCGGCCTACCTGGTGGATGCCGAGACCGGCGAGATGCACAAGCGGCTGTCCGACGGCCAGCGCGCACACGACCTGGAGATCGCTACCGAGAACATCGCCGGCGAGATGTTCGACCTCGAGGCGGCCGGCTACCTCGCCGAGTCCATCGACCCCGTCGAGACCGCGATGGAGCTGGCGCCACGGTACGAGCAGTTGTGGAACGAGCTGAACCACGACGAGGTCGTCGCCCGCGACGAGAGCTACCGCATCAACCAGCGGGTCAAGCGGCTCAACAGCCTGGGCTTCGACGTCGCCGAGATGGCGATCCGCACCGAAAGCGACGGACGGCGGCTGCGGTTCGACACGCAGGTCGTCGAGCCTGGGCATCATCAGCGGCGGCTGTTCGCGCTGACCGGGCTACGCGTGCAGGAGAACCAGGCCCGCGGCCTGCTGGCCGACCTCGCGCGGTTCCGTGCGAAGTGGGCGGAAGGCGCTGGCCACCCGATCAGCGAGGACCTCGCCGCCCGGCACTGGCTGGACGAGAAGTACCACTCCACGCTGGCGCTCGTCCCGCCCGAGCTGCGGGGCCGGCTGCCCGATGCCGAGCTGTTCCACGAGATCAACGAGCACCGCTGGTTCCTGTCCGAGGCGCAGGGGCACGACGTGGGGCGGGCGGCCGCGGTGCAGTCCTACGTCGAGGGCGTGCTGCGGTTCCTGCCGGACACCGCCGTCGACCTCGGCGGGCCGGTGACCGAGGAGTTCGAGCCGATCTTCGACTAGCTTGGCTGACATGGGCGAGAGCAGCGCGTACACGGGCGAAGTCGAGGTCGGCGGGCCGATGGACGTGCGGCGGCTACCGGGGTTGACGATCGCGAAGCTGGCCGTCGGGCCGATGTCCAACAACGCGTACCTGCTGCGCTGCACCGAGACCGGTGAGGGGCTGCTGATCGACGCCGCCAACGAGGCCGACCGGCTGCGCGAGCTGATCGTGTTCGACGGGCCCCCCGTCTCCGCGATCCTCACGACGCACCGGCACGCCGACCACTGGCAGGCGCTCGCCGAGACCGTGGATGCAGCAGGCGCCGCTGCCTACGCGGGCGAGCCGGACGCCGACGAGTTGCCCATCGCGGTGGACGAGCGGCTGAACCACGGCGACACGATCACCGTCGGCGACACGACGCTGGAGATCATCGCTTTGCGCGGCCATACCCCGGGTTCGATCGCGGTGCTGTACCGCGACCCGGAGGGCCCGCCACACCTGTTCACCGGCGACAGCCTCTTCCCGGGGGGCGTCGGCCGTACCACGTCGCCCGAGGATTTCGCGTCGCTCATCGACGACGTATCGGAGCGGCTGTTCGACGTGCTGCCAGACGAGACGTGGTTCTACCCCGGGCACGGCAACGACTCGACGCTCGGCGCCGAGCGCCCGCACCTGGCCGAATGGCGCGCCCGCGGCTGGTAGTCCGCGGCCGCACGGGCCCGTGGATCTTCCTGCGCATTGAAGGTGATAGCTGCCGTATCCGCAGGAAGATCAGGTTCCGGCGGGCGGTGCTGCGCCCCACGGTGGATCTTCCTGCGTCTGGAGGGTGATGGGTGCCGTATCCGCAGGAAGATCTGGTTTTGGGCGCGGCAGCCATGATCTGGACGATCTTGCGCCTACCGTCGCCGGGTGGCAGTCCCCCGTCGAGCCCTGCGCCGTGCGCTGGCGACCGTGTGCGTGCTCGGCGTGCTCGGCGTGCTCGTCGGATGCAGCGGTGCCGCCATGCCTGCCCGCACCGGGGCGCTGGACCCGCAAACGAGAACCGCCGACCCAACCGCGCCGACGACGTCGGCCGTGTCGCCACCGACCACCTGGGCCACGCCCGCACCGACGAGGACGAGCACGGCCCCGCCACCGCCCGGCCCGGGCGGCATCCTCGGCCGCTACCGCGTCGTCGCCTACTACGGCGGGCCGAGTGGGCCCGGGCTCGGCGTGCTCGGCACCGGCCCGCCCGACGAAATGGCGAAGCAGATCGAGCAGCGGGCGAAGGCGTTCGCGAGGTTCGGCCGGCCTGTCCTGCCGGCGATGGAGCTGATCGCGACGGTGGCACAGGCCGCGCCGGGCAAGGACGGCAGCTACTCCAAGCCCATTCCGACCGCTGTCATCGCGCGCTACCTCGCGGCGGCGCACCGGCACCACATGCTGCTCATCCTGGACTTCCAGCCCGGCCGCGCGGAGTTCCTTCCGCAGGTGCGGGCCGTCGCGCAGTACCTCGTCGATCCGAGCGTCTCCGTGGCGCTGGATCCCGAGTGGAAGATGGGGCCCGGCAAGGTGCCGGGCAAGGTCATCGGCTCGGCCTCTGCCGCAAGCGTGAACGCGGTGAGCCGCTATCTCGCGGGCATCGTCGTCCGCAACCACCTGCCGGACAAGCTGCTGCTGGTCCACCAGTTCCGCCTGCCCATGCTGCCCGACCGCGACCGGATCGCGCCCTCCGGCGGCATCGAGATCGTGTTCCATGCCGACGGCTTCGGCACGCAGCGGGCGAAGCTGGCCACCTGGCACAAGCTGGCCTTTCCCGGGCGGCCGTTCGGGACGGGGTTCAAACTGTTCCTCCGGCAGGACGTCCGGATGATGACCGCCGCGCAGGCCATGGCCGTCCGGCCGACGCCGGACGTGATCACCTACCAGTAGTCACCCGGGCCAGTAGTCACCCGGGGCAGTAGTCACGCGAGCCAGTAGTCACGCGAGCCAGTAGTCACGCGAGCCCGCCTCAGTCGAGAGCGCTGGCGTCCGGCGGCACGTCGACGGCGTAGCGCCGCAGGATCTCCAGCGGCACCGTCTCCACTGCCCGCTCGTGCGTGGCGGCGAGCACCACCGGGGGTGCGGCGCCATCAAGGTGCGCCTGAAGGAACCGGGCGGCCACCACGCACCAGCGATCGCCCGGCCGCAGCCCCGGGAAGCGGTAGTGCGGTATGGGGGTGCTCAGGTCGTTGCCCACGCCGCGCTGGTGGGCGAGGAACTCGACGGTTGCCACGGCACACACCGTGTGGCTGCCGAGGTCATCCGGCCCGGTGGCGCAGCAGCCGTCCCGAAAGAAGCCGGTGAGCGGTTCGGTGCCGCACACCTCGAGCGCGCCGCCCAGCACGTTGCGGTCTTCGGTCACGCCGTCCAGTCTCGCAGCGCGGCAGGATGGGGCGCATGACCGACCTGCAACTGCGCGCGCCCGCAAACCTGGTGAGCGCCCGAGCGCGGTGGTACTGGGCAGTGCGGGCGCTCGTCGGCTGGCTCGTCGCCCTGGCGATCGAGGCGGTCGTCTGGCTGATGGCACCGGGCGCGACGCGCGCGCACGTGCTGGTGCTCGCCGGCACGCTGCTGCTGGCCGGCGCGCACCTCGCGGTGATGCCGCAGTGGCGATACCGCGTGCACCGTTGGGAGACCACCGACACCGCGGTGTACACGCAGGCCGGGTGGTTCCGCCAGGAGCGGCGGATCGCGCCCATCGTGCGCATCCAGACCGTCGACATGCACCGCGGGCCGTTCGAGCAGCTGTTCGGGCTGGCGAACGTCACCGTCACGACCGCATCGGCGGCAGGGCCGCTCGAGGTGCACGGGCTCGACCTCGCCACCGCGGAGGCGCTCGTGCACGAGCTCACCGCGCGCACCCAGCTGGACACCGAGGACGGCACGTGACGACGGTGTCCAGCGCCGAGATCACCGGCACAGCGCAGTGGCGGCGGCTGAGTCCGCGCATGCTGCTCGTCCATCCGGTGATCGAGCTGATCCGCGCCCTGCCGGCTGTGCTCGGTGCTCTGCTGGCCGGGTCGAGCAGCGGTGGCGGCTCGCGGTGGGGGCTCGTCGCTGCGGGCGTGGTGATCTTCTTCGCCGTGCTGCGCTGGTTCACCACTCGATTCCGGATCTCGCCTGAGCAGATCCAGCTGCGTCACGGGCTGCTGCGCCGCGTGACGGTTGCGGCCCCGACGGACCGGGTTCGCACGGTCGACGTCACCGCCCACGCGCTGCACCGCGCGCTCGGGCTGGCCAAGGTCGTGATCGGGACGGGCACGTCCGACCGCAAGGGCCGCGGCGGACTCGTCCTGGACGGTCTCACTGCCGCGGCCGCGGCCCGGCTGCGCGACGAGCTGCTGCACCGGAACGGCTCGCCGGCGCAGGTGACGACCGAGGTCGCCGCGGCGGAAGCCGGCGAGGAGGAGCTGGTCCGGCTCCACCCGGCCTGGATTCGCTACGCACCGTGCACCCTCTCCGGCGCCGTGACGAGCGCGGCGGTGGCCGGCTTCCTCTGGCGGCTGGACAGCGAAGCCAACCTGCACCTGAGCCGGCTGGGGCCTCTTCGCAGCATCGGTGAGCAGCTGCGCCAGAGCTCGATCGTCCTGGACGTCGCGGCCGGCGTGGTGGCCGTCGTCGTCCTCGTCGCCGCGGCGTCGACGATCGGCTACGCGCTGGCGTTCTGGCGCTTCCGCCTCACCCGGCACCCCGGCGGCTCGCTACGTGTCACCCGCGGGCTGGTCACGACGCGGGCCACGAGCATCGAACGGCGCCGGCTGCGCGGTGCCGAGCTGTCCGAACCGCTGTTGCTGCGCGCCGTTGGCGGGGCCCGGTGCCTGGTGATCGCCACCGGGCTGCGGGTGGGGCGTGGTGCGGAGCGCGGCGGCGAGGTACTCCTGCCGCCCGCCCCGCGAGAGGTCGCGCTCGCGGTCACCGCCGCGGTGCTGGACACCGGCGCCCCGATGACCGCGGCGTTGACGCCCCATCCACCGGCCGCGCGGCGCCGGCGGCTGAGCCGCGCGCTCGGGGCGGCGCTGGTGCTGGTGCTGCTCGTCGGCGCCCTCGTACCGGCCGGCCTCTCGCCGTACGCATGGTTCGCCTCGCTGTCGTTACCGGTGCTGGCCGTACCGCTCGCCCTCGACCGCTTCCGCGCACTCGGCCACGCCGTGGTGGGCGGGTACCTCGTGACGCGCCTCGGATCCGTGGTGCGGCGGCGGAGCGCGATCGCCTGCGACGGCGTCATCGGCTGGAACCTCCGCTCGAGCTACTTCCAGCGCCGAGCCGGGCTGACGACCCTGACCGCGACGACGGCGGCTGGACGGCAGGGCTACGCCGTCGTCGACGTCACCCCGGCAGAGGCACTGCGCTTCGCCGATGCCGTGCGCCCCGGGCTGCTCGTCCAGTTCCTGCAGCCATGAGCGCCGTCCCCGTGCTCGAGGTCGGCGGCACGCATGTCACGGCGGCGCTCGTGGACGCCGGCGGCTGGGTGGTCAGCCAGGCCACCCGGGTGCACCTGGACAGCTCGGCTGACGCCGAGCACATCCTCGGCACGTTCGTCGAGGCGGGCGCGGCACTTCGGAGCACAGCCGGGGCCCGTTGGGGTGTGGCCATGCCGGACCCGTTCGACTACGCGCGCGGCACCGCGACCTTCCAGGGCGTGGGCAAGTTCGACGCCCTCCACGGCATGGACGTCGGCGCCGCGCTGATGCAGCGGCTGCCGCAGCGCCCGTCCGCGATCGCGTTCCTCAACGACGCCGACGCATTCATCCTCGGCGAGTGGGTACACGGCGCCGCGGCCGGCCACTCCAGGTGCGTCGGGATCACGCTCGGCACCGGCGTGGGTTCCGGGTGGCTGGTCGACGGGCGGATCACCGACTCCGAACCCGGCGTTCCGCCGCTCGGCCGGGCCCACCACCTGACGGTCAACGGAGCGGCGCTGGAAGAGACGGTCTCGCGCCGCGCCATCCGCCGCGCGTACGCCGCGACGACGGGCGACGAGCAGGCCGACGTCCGCGAGATCGCTGCGCGGGCGCGGGGCGGGGAGGTGAGCGCGGCCGCCGTGCTGCGGCACGCGTTCTGCTCGCTGGGTGCCGCCCTCGCGCCGGCGATCCGGACGTTCGGGGCAGACGTCATCGTGTTCGGCGGCTCGATGACCGCCTCCTGGGACCTGCTGGAGCCGTGGTGGCGCGACGGGCTCGACTGGCCGGACGCGCCGCCGGTGCTGCTGGCCGCAGATCCGGAGCACGCCGGGCTGGTGGGCGCCGCGCGTTACGCGCTGGACGGCGCCGGCTGACGGCTGGGCGTCACGCCACCCCGATGAGGATCCGCGGGTTGGCCGCCGGGGTGAGCCAGCGGAGCAGGTTCACCAGCGTCGCCTCGGGGATCGCCACGCAGCCCGCGGTCGGCGCGCCGGCCGCGACGTGCAAGAAGAACGCGCTGCCGGCGCCCTGCACTACGGGGTAGCGGTTGTAGTCGATCACGACGGCGTACCGGTAGTACGGCGTCGTGTAGTAGAGGTGCTCGTTCGGGTCGCCCTGGGTGAATGCGCACCCGGACGAGCAGTGCTGGAGGGTGTTGTACAGCGACCCAGGCTGGCTGATCCACCAGTCGGCGGGCGTCGTCTGCCGGTAGGGCAGGCCGGTACCGGGGTTCGGCTGCCGCCCGAACGCCTGGGTGAGGTTGAAGCTGCCGATGGGCGTCGCGGAGATGGACTCGCTGGGGTGGGCGGAGAGGCCGTCGGACCCGACGTAGGCGAAGACTGCCGAGCCGTAGCGGCTCCACCCCCGTGCCGACTTCTGCCACGCCTGCAGCGTTGCCGTGGTGCTGCCCGTCGACGGGGCGACGACGGTGATCACCCGCGTTGCCGAGCCGGTGCTGTACGGCAGCGGCAGGCCGGCGGCCGCCGCGGTGGTGCTCGGCGGAGGAGGCGGCGCGGGGTGGCTCGTCGTGGGGCTGGTCGTGCGCGGTGGCGGCGCGGTGTGGGTGCGCTTCGGCTTGGTCGGTGCGGCGATCGTCGGGGCGCTGAATGTGGTGTTCGGCGTGGTCCTCGGCGGGGTGCTGACCGGAGCGCTGCTGGATGCTGCCGGATCCGAGGCGCTGGAGGTGCAGCCGGCGAGGATCAACAGCGACGCGAGGGGCAGCACGAACCGGCGCAAATCGACAAACACCCGCTCAGGGTGTCACGCCACTCCGATCAGGATCCGCGGGTGGGCCGCCGGAGTGAGCCACCGCATGATCGACGCGAGCGTGCTCTGCGGGACGGCCACGCAGCCTGCCGTCGCCCGGCCGTCCGTGACGTGCAGGAAGAACGCGCTCCCGGCGCCCTGCCGCACGCCCGTCGGCGAGTTGCGGGTGTTGTAGTCGATGACCACTGCGTAGTTGTAATACGGCGTCTCGTACCTGAGGTGCTCGTTCGGGCTGCCCTGGTTGAAGGCGCAGCCGCTCGAGCAGCGCTGATGGGTGTTGTACAGCGAGCCCGACTGGCTGATCCACCAGTCCGCGGCGGTGGTGCGGAAGTACGGCAGCCCCGTGCCGGGATTGCCGTACACGCCGAAGGCCTGGGTGAGGGTGAAGCTGCCGATCGGCGTCGCGGATTTGCTCTCGCTCGGCCGGGTCGTCAGCCCCTGCGAGCCGACGTGCGCGAGTACCGCCGAGCCGTGCCTGAGCCAGCCGCCGCCCGATGCGCGGTCCCACGCCTGCAGCGTGGCGGTCGTGCTGCCGTAGGTGTGCGCGACGACGGTGATCACCCGGGTGGCGCCCGACGTGGTACCGCCGATCGGCAGGGACTGACCGCGTACGAGCGTCGCCGTCGCGGTGGTCTTGGCGGTCGGCCTGGCGGCCGCTGCGCGGGTGGACGGCGGGCGCGCGGCGGCGCTGGCCCTGCGTGCGGCGGTCGTCCGAGCTGCGGTGGACTTGGCGGCGCTGGACTTCGGCGCGGTGTGGGTGGCCGTGCGGATCTTGGACGGAGTCATGGACAGCTGCGGTGTTGCTCGTGCCGCGGAGGTGGTCGCCGCTGCGCTCCTCGACGCCGGAACGGTGCTGTTCACCAGGCTCGGCATCGTGAACGGGGTCTCGCCGGCGTCCGGCCGGGCGGCGCTGTTGCTCATCCCCAGCGCGACGACCACGCTGCCTCCGACGGCGAGCACAGCTGCGCACGAGGTGAGGACCCGGCCGACGGACATGGGGCCAGTGTGCCAGGTGTGACTGGTGTGATCCAGTCCTCCGGCCGCTGTCGTCGCCCCGAGCCCGGTCTGGAAGGCTCGCGACCATGGTTCTCGAGGTTGCCGACTTCCAGATCGTCCCCGGCGCGGAGGAGGACTTCTCCTACGCCTATCGCGGCGTGCGGGAGGTGCTCGCCTCCACGCCGGGCTGCCGCTCGGTGCGGATGACGCATTGCATCGAGACGCCCAACCGCTTCGTCCTGCTCGTGGAGTGGGAATCCGTCGAGGCGCACGAGGAGAACTTCCGGGCGACGGAGCGCTTCGGCACCTGGCGCGCGGCGATCGGGCCGTTCTTCGCCCACCCGCCGGTGGTCCAGCACTTCGCGGACGTCTGACCGCGCCGATTACTACCGCGCGGTCCGTCTCCGGTCGATCAGCGCGTCGAGGGCGAGGCTGACCGACAGCACCGAAGCCAGTGCCACGCCCGCGCCGCCGACCGTGTCGGTGGCGTAGTGGAAGTCCGACGCCACTAGTGCTGCTGCCACAACGACAGCCACCACGACCGACGCGACCGCCGCCAGCACCCGTACCACCGCCCCGGTGCTGCTCCGGCGCGGGCCGATCAGCAGGATGGCCACCACGAACGCCAGCGTGAACACGCCTGTCGAGTGACCGCTGGGGTACGCCAGCACGCCGTCCTTCGTGCGGTGCACCAGCGGCTTGAGGACGTACTCGGTCACGCCGCTCGCTATGCCCAGGGCCAGCAGCAGCAACAGCGCGCCACGGACGC
Source organism: Pseudonocardiales bacterium (assembly GCA_032160565.1). Taxonomy (GTDB): domain Bacteria; phylum Actinomycetota; class Actinomycetes; order Mycobacteriales; family Jatrophihabitantaceae; genus RYN-117. The sequence goes on from JAVHVL010000392.1 coordinate 9,539, forward strand.
GTCGCCGGGCGAGCCCGAGGACCAGGACCAAACCCGCCAGCACGAACGTCGGCCCCGGGCTGCCGAGATCGGCCCAGTGCAATACCGCGACCGCGTGGCCGTGCCAGTAGTAGTCGGTCAGCGGCCGGGCGACGGCTCGGTCGACCGCGCTCGGCGCGGTGCCGTGCCAGAAGACCGCGCCGAGGACCAGGACGACCAGCCCCGCCGCGACGGCGGCACGGGCGGCAAGTGGGCGTCCGGACGGTGGCAGCAACTCCCGCTCCGTCCGCTCCCGCACCGGCGCCTCGATCACCCTTCGAGGATGCCAGCCCCAGTCGCGTCAGCGAGCGTGATGTTCGTCGATTCAGTCAACGTCGGGGTACAGGCGCCGAATCCGTACAAGCCGGAGCACTCCACAGGCATCGACAAGCGACCGGTGGCCGAACCGGTGCACGTCCGTGACCCCGGACCGAGGACGACCGGCCTGGGCAGCGGCCTGGTGGGCGATTTCATCGGCGATGGCAAGCACCACGGCGGGAGTGACCAGGCCCTCTACGCGTTCGCGCGCGAGGATCTCGACGACTGGCAGGGCAGGCTGCAGCGACCGCTGCCGAACGGCTTCTTCGGCGAGAACCTGACGACGAGCGGCCTCGACGTGAACGAGGCGCTCATCGGCGAGCGGTGGCTGATCGGTGACACCGTCGTGTTGCAGGTGACCTCGCCGCGAATACCGTGTTCCACGTTCCGCGGATGGGTCGGTGAGACCGGTTGGCTCAAGATCTTCACCGAGGTTGCCCGCCCCGGCGCCTATCTGCGCGTCGTCACGCCCGGCCTTGTCGCAGCCGGCGACCGCATCGAGGTCGTGCACCGCCCGGAGCATCGTGTGACGGTCTCGCTCGTCTACCGCGCCCTGACGGTCGAGCGCGACCTGCTCCGACAGCTCCGCCCCGCGTGGGATGAGCTCGACGAGGAGACGCGCGAACTCGTCGCCGCAAACGAGACGATCACCCTCGACTGAGCGCGCTGTCAGCCAATCGCTCGACCCGCCGGCACGTGCTCGGGCTGGAGCGGCAAGTGCCACCGCC
>JAVHVL010000416.1:0-9963 GCA_032160565.1 Pseudonocardiales bacterium
AGCCGGTCGGGGTCGGCGAACACCGCCGGATCGCGGTTTGCCGAGCCGAGCAGGGCGGCGATCTTCTCACCCGTCCGGACGGTGACCCCGCCGATCAGGGTGTCGGCGATGGCGGTGCGCTCGAACAGCTGCAGCGGCGAGTCGAAACGGATCAACTCCTCCACGGCCGTGTCGACGAGCCCGTCGTCAGCGCGTACCGCGGCCAGCTGCTCCGGCTGGGTCAGCAGCGCGGTCACGCCGTTGCCGACGACGTTCACCGTCGCCTCGTGCCCGGCGTTCAGCAGCAACGTGCACGTCGTGACGAGCTCGTCCTCGGACAGCCGGGCACCGTCGCCGTCGGTCTCCGCGATGAGCGACGAGATCAGGTCGGGTCCGGGCGTCAGCCGCCGCTCGGCGACCAATCCGCGCAGGTAGTCGACGAACTCCGCCGATGCTCGCTCGGCAGCATCCCGCTGCGCCGGCGAGACACCGTACTCATACATCTTGACGATCGCGTTCGACCACGGCCGTAGCAGGTGCCAGTCCGGCTCCGGCACGCCGAGCAGCTCGGCGATCACCTGGACAGGCAACGGCTCGGCGTACAGCGCGATGAGGTCCACAGCGCTACCGTCCGAGCCGGCGTCGGCGACCCGGTCGGCCAGCCGCTCGGCCAGCTCCGCGACCCGCGGCCGCAACCGCTCGACATGCCCGCGCGCGAACGCGCCGGCGACGAGCCGCCGCATCCGGGTGTGCGCGGGAGGCTCGTTCTCCAGCAGCGAGTTCACGTGGATCAGCGCGAACGCCGGCATCGGCTCGTCCGGCCGGCGCGGCGTCCAGACCCGGCCGAGCGTCCGCGTCCGCAACACCGTGTTGGCCGCCGCGTGCGTGAAGGTCAGCCACATGCCCAGCCCTTCGTGCCACTGCACGGGTGCCTGCTGCCGAGCCGCGGCGAAATGGGGGTACGGGTCGGCGACGACCTCCGGCGAGGTCAGCTCGAGCGATGTCGCAACACTCATCGGGTGGTCATACACCCTGCCCCTTGCGCCACGGTATGCCGTCCATGGCGGGCATTCGCAGCCGTTGGGACGCGAGGGCAAGCACGAGCAGGGTGATGATGTACGGCGTGGCCGGGACGAACTCGATCGGCACGTCGTTGGTGAACGAGTACCAGAGGTACACCAGGACGGCGCCGGCGATCGCCCCCGACCCCATGACGAGCTTGCGCCGCCACAGCTGGTAAGCCCCGATGAGGAGAAGCAGCAGCGCGACGAGCAGCAGCAGCGCGTGCACCGATTTCGAACCCTGTCGTAGCTGCACCGCGTCGGTGTAGCCGAACAGTCCGGCGCCGACGGCCAGCCCGCCGGGGCGCCAGTTGCCGAAGATCATCGCGGCCAGGCCGATGAAGCCGCGGCCACCCGTCTGCCCCTCGCGGTAGATGCCGGAGAAGTCCGCGAGGAACGCACCGCCGAGGCCGGCGAGCGCGCCGGACACCGACACGGCGATGTACTTCATGCGGTACACCGGCACGCCGAGGGACTCCGCCGCCGCCGGACTCTCGCCGCAGGAGCGCAGCCGCAGGCCGAAGGCCGTGCGCCAGAGGAGGAACCAGCTCAGCGGGAACAGCAGGATCATCAGGATGGTGAAGGCCGTGAGGCCGGTGGTGAGCCCGCGCAAGACGCCGGCCAGGTCCGACACGAGGAACCAGTGATGCGCCTCGAGCTTGCCGAAGAACGAGTCGGCGCCCGGAACCTCCAGCTTCTGGAAGCGCGGGATCGACGGCGACTGGGTCGGCCCGCCACCCGGCTGGCCGGTGAAGAAGACACCGGCCAGGTACCGCGCCAGGCCGGTGGACAGGATCGTGATGGCCACACCGGACACGATCTGGTCGACGCCGAACGTCACGGTGGCCACCGCGTGCAGAATGCCGCCGATCAGCCCGCCCACGACACCGCCGAGCACCCCCAGCCACGGGCTGTGCGAGAAGTACGCGAACGCGGCGCCGAAGAACGTCCCGAGGATCATCATCCCCTCGAGGCCGATGTTCACCACGCCCGAGCGCTCCGACCACAGGCCGCCGAGACCGGCGAGGGCGATCGGGACCGCGAGGCTGATCGTGGCGCCCACCGTGCCGGCCGACGTGATGTCCTCGGCGCCGGTGACCGCGCGCACGAACGAGATCAGCAGCAGCCCGACGATGGCGAGATACACCGCGTAGGTGGCGTCGAGCCGGCGCGTGACCGGCCGGTCCGTGCGGGGCGCACCGCTCGCCGGCGGCGGTGCCTGCAGGTCGACGGTCACGCCGGCGCTCCTTCCGGTAGCGGCGATCCGCTCGGCGGCGCGAACGCCCTGCCCACGGCTCGCTGTTGACGCACCAGCGCCAGCCGCCGCACGACCTCGTACGCGATGACCACGGAGAGCACCACGACACCCTGGGTGATCTGCACGACCTCCTTGGGGATGTTGATCAAATCCAGGATGGTGGCCGAGTTGTCGAGGAACGACCACAGCAGGGCGGCGAACGCGATTCCGATGGGGTTGTTGCGCCCGAGCAGTGCGATCGCGATGCCGGTGAAGCCGAGGCCGGTCTGGAACGTGATCGAGGAGTAGGAGTGCGAGTCACCGAGCAGCGCGGGCATCCCCACCAGCCCGGCTACCGCGCCGGACAGCACGAGCGTGGCGGCGGTCATCTTCCTGACGTTGACGCCGCTGGCCTGCGCCGCGGAGGCCGAGCGCCCGGTGGCGCGCAGGTCGAAGCCGAACCGCGTGTAGTTGATGACGACATGGAACGCGATGCCCACGCCGACCGCCAGCAGGATCAGGCCGTAGACCTTGCCGCCGGAATTGGGGATCAGGTCCAGGCCGCCCACCTGGCCGGACTTGGGGATGGGTTTGGTGGTGACGTCGTTCCCGAAGCGATGCCCCAGGATGCTCGGCCGCATCAGGTAGGCGATCAAGCTCGTGGCGATGAAGTTCAGCATGATCGTGCTGATGACCTCGCTGACGCCGCGCTTGACCTTGAGCAGCGCGACGAGCCCCGCCCAGGCGGCGCCGGCCAGCATGGCCACCAGGATCGTCGCGACCTGGCGCAGGCCGTTCGGCAGCCCGACCGAGCCGGCGAAGGCACCCGCGAGGCAGGCGGCGAGGCGGTACTGCCCGTCGACGCCGATGTTGAACAAGCCCATCCGGAAGCCGATGGCCACCGCCACCGCGGACAGGTAGTAGACGGTGGCGCCGTTGACGATCGTCAGCTCGGTGCTGCGCTGCGTGCCGTAGCTCCACATCTGCGAGATGACGTACGTCGGGCTGTCGCCGCGGATCAGCAGGATCACCGAGGTGATGGCTGCCGCGAACACCGCCGCGACCGCGACGGCGATCAGGTTGAGCAGCAGGCGGTTCAGGCGCTCCCTCATGACACGCCTCCCGCGGCGACCGGGCCGGCGCCGGTCATCGCCGAGCCGAGCTCCTCGGGGGTCACCGTTCGCGGGTCGACCTCCTCCACGACTCGGCCACGCAGGATCACCTTGAGCGTGTCGGACATGCCGATCAGCTCGTCGAGGTCGGCGGAGATCAGGAGGACGGCGAGCCCCGCCGCGCGCGCGTTGCGCAGGTGGTCCCAGATGGCCGCCTGCGCACCGACGTCCACGCCGCGGGTGGGGTGCGAGGCGATCAGCACTTTCAGGCTGCTGCTGCTCATCTCCCTGCCGACGATGAACTTCTGCTGATTGCCGCCGGACAGCGAGGCGGCGGTCACGTCGACGCCGGGCGTGCGGACGTCGAACGCTGCGACGATGCGGCGACTGTCCGCCTTCGCGCCGGACCGGTCGATCCACGGCCCCCGGGCGTTCGGTCGCTCGGTCTGGTGCCCGAGCACGCGGTTCTCCCACAGCGGGGCCTCGAGCAGCAGCCCGTGCCGATGCCGGTCCTCCGGGATGTAACCGATGCCGCCCTCACGGCGCTGCCGGGTTGGCCAGACCGAGATGTCCTGGCCACCCAGGGTGATCCTGCCCGAGTCCACGGCGCGCATCCCCATGATGGCCTCGACGAGCTCGGCCTGACCATTGCCCTCGACCCCGGCCAGCCCGACGATCTCCCCTTTGCGGATCGCGAGGCTGACGTCGTCCACGACCGCGCGCCCGTCGCTCGAGCGCACCGTCACGCGGTCGAGCGCGAGCTCGACGGTCTCCGTCACGGTGGACTCGCGCAGCTCCGGCACGGGCAGCTGGCTGCCCACCATCAGCTCGGCGAGCTGGCGCGCGGTGACGTCGCGTGGGTTGACGGTGCGCACGGTGGTACCGCGGCGGATCACGGTGATCTCGTCGGCGACCGAGAGCACCTCGTCCAGCTTGTGCGAGATGAACAGCACCGTCAGCCCCTCGGCCTTGAGCTCGCGCAGGTTGGCGAACAGCTCGTCCACCTCCTGCGGGACGAGGACGGCGGTCGGCTCGTCGAGGATGAGGATGCGCGCGCCCCGGAACAGCACCTTGCAGATCTCGACCCGCTGCCGCAGGCCGACGCCGAGATCCTCGACGAGAGCCTCGGGGTGGATGTTCAGGCCGTACGCGTCGGAGATCTGCATGATCTTCTTGCGCGCGGCGCGGAAGTCGAGGACGCCGGCGTTGGTCGGCTCACTGCCCAGCACGATGTTCTCGAGGACGGTGAGGTTGTCGGCCAGCATGAAGTGCTGGTGCACCATGCCGATCCCCGCGGCGATGGCGTCCGACGGCGAATGGAACACCACCTGCTTGCCGTCGATCGCGATCGTCCCCTCGTCGGCCCTGTGCATGCCGTAGAGGGTCTTCATCAGCGTGGACTTGCCGGCGCCGTTCTCCCCGACGATGGCGTGTACGTGGCCGCGCTGGACCACCATGTCGATGTCCTGGTTGGCGACGACCCCGGGAAACCGTTTCGTGATGCCGTGCAGTTCCACGGCCGGCGCGGTAGCCGGCGATTCGGCGACAGCAGTCTCTGATGGGGCAGCGATGGCGCACGCTCCTGGGTGCGGTGGAACGGAACTGGTGCCCACAAAGACCGAGGCCCGGGGAGCACGTTACCGCGCTCCCCGGGTCCCTCGGTCCGGATCGGCCAGTGTCCTGGCCGGCGCCGGGTTACGGCGTGGTGGGAACGGTGATCGTCCCGTCGATGATCTTCTTCTTGAAGTCCTCGATCTTCGCCTTGTACGGGTCGATCTTGGGGTTCGACGTCGCGTAGCCCACGCCGTCCACCTTCAGGTCGAAACGTTTGAAGCCGGCGGTGAACTTGCCGTTCGCGTCGTCCTCGATGAAGTTGAAGACCGCGGTGTCGACGCCCTTGAGCGCGGACGTCAGGATCAGCCCCTTCTCGTCGGCCGGGGCCGTCTGGTACTGGTCCGAGTCGACACCGATCGCCAGCTTGCCCTTCTCCTTGGCCGCCTGGAACAGGCCGCTGCCGGAGCCACCGGCGGCGTGGTAGACCACGTCCGCGCCGTTGTCGTACATGCCCTCAGCGATGACCTTGCCCTTGGCCGGGTCGTTGAAGCCGCTGAAGTCGGGAGCCTGCGAGATGTACTGGACCTGCACCGTCGCGCTCGAGTTCACGACCTTCACGCCGGCGGCGTAGCCGGCCTGGAACTTCTGGATCAACGGCGTCTGCACGCCACCGATGAAGCCGACCTTGTTCGTCTTCGTGGCCAGCCCCGCGGCGACGCCGACGAGGTAGGAGCTCTCGTTCTCGCTGAAGACCAGCCCCTCGACGTTCGGCGCCTTGATGCTGTTGTCGTCGATGATCCCGAAGTGGACGTTCGGGTACTTCGGCGCGACCTTGCCCAGCGCGGTGGCATAGGCGAAGCCGACGGCGACGATCGGGTTGTAGCCCGTCTTCGCGAGCAGCTCCAGGCGATCCTGCTTCTGCTGGTCGCTCTCGCCCTGGACGGCGGAGAGCTCCTTGGTCTGAATGTTCAGGTCGGCCTTGGCCTTCCCCAGGCCAGCCGCCGCCAGGTCGTTGAACGACTTGTCGCCGCGGCCGCCGACGTCGTAGGCGAGCCCCACCTTGATCGACTTCTTCGCTGCGCTGCTCGAACCTGCTCCGCCGGTGTTCGTGTTGCCGCCGCTCTTGCTGCTGCTGCAGGCGCCGAGCACCAAGGCTCCGGCGATCGCAAGAACCGCTAGCTTCTTCCCACGCGTGATGCGCAAGATTTTCTCCCCTCTGACTACCCGGGCCGGTGCTTCGTCGATGCACCAATACAACGTGGTGAAGCCCGTGATGTGGCCGTTACCGTAGCTCGCTCGGCGGGGCTGGCGGGCGATCCCCTCGCATGTTGTCACCGGATCGTTGCGCCGGGGCCGAGGGCGCGGCTTTCGCCCGGGTATCGGCACCAACCGCCACGATGATCTATGGCAAGTCCTGACATTGCGGGGGCAGCCCGGGCGGCGCGTCCGCAGGCTGCCGCGGTGTCCGAATAGTCACATGGTCCTGGCGTGAAGTGGGCCGCGGGGCGCGGTTAGCATTTGTTAGCGCGCGAGTCGCCGTGCCGCCGTGAAGCCCTCTGGAGGAGACGAACAGGTGTCGAGCGTCGCGTCCAGCCGAACCGCCGCGCAGAAACCGAAGGCGAAGCTGGCGGGCACGCTGTATCGGGGCCGGGAGGGCATGTGGTCCTGGGTCGCCCACCGCATCACCGGCGTGCTGACCTTCTTCTTCCTCTTCGCGCACGTGCTCGACACGGCCCTGGTCCGCGTCTCCCCGGAGTCCTACGACCGGGTCATCGACACCTACAAGAACCCGTTCGTGAACCTCATGGAGATCGGGCTGGTAGGCGCGGTCCTCTTCCACGCGCTGAACGGGCTGCGGATCATCGCCGTCGACTTCTGGGCGAAGGGCACTCGCTACCAGCGCCAGATCCTCTGGGCGATCGTCTTCGTCTGGGTCGTGGTCATGGTTCCGGGCGCGTTCTTCATGTTCAAGCACTCGTTCGAAGTCATGTTCGGGAACAAGTGATGGCGACGTCGATGCACTCGCCGATCCCACCGGTGATCGAGGCCCCGCGCTCGGCACCGGGCCGACCCCGGCGCAGCCGCACGAACACCGAGCTGTACGCGTGGCTGTTCATGCGGGTGTCCGGCATCGTGCTCGTCGTGCTGGTGCTCGGGCACCTGTTCATCATGAACATCCTCGACGGCGGCGTGCAGCGCATCAACTTCGCGTTCGTCGCTGGGCGCTGGGCCTCGCCGTTCTGGCAGGTGTGGGACCTGCTGATGCTGTGGCTCGCGATGCTGCACGGCACGAACGGCCTGCGCACGATCATCAACGACTACACCCGCCGCGACGGCACCCGACTTGCGCTCAAAGGGCTGCTGTACACGGCAACCACGATCACGATTGCGCTGGGCACGCTGGTGATCTTCACCTTCGACCCGACGCTGTAAGGCGGAAATGCAGCAATGGCAGTGCATCAGCACAAGTACGACGTCGTCATCGTCGGGGCGGGCGGCGCAGGGATGCGCGCCGCGCTCGAGTCGTCCTCCCGCGTCCGTACCGCTGTCCTGACCAAGCTGTACCCCACCCGGTCGCACACCGGCGCGGCCCAGGGCGGGATGTGCGCCGCGCTGGCGAACGTCGAGGAGGACAACTGGGAGTGGCACACCTTCGACACGATCAAGGGCGGTGACTACCTGGTCGACCAGGACGCCGCCGAGGTCATGTGCAAGGAGGCGATCGACGCCGTCATCGACCTCGAGAAGATGGGGCTGCCGTTCAACCGCACGCCCGAGGGCAAGATCGACCAGCGCCGCTTCGGCGGGCACACCCGCAACCACGGCGAGGCGGCGGTGCGGCGCTCCTGCTTCGCCGCCGACCGCACCGGCCACATGATCCTTCAGACGCTGTACCAGAACTGCGTGAAGCAGGGCGTCGAGTTCTTCAACGAGTTCTACGTGCTCGACCTGCTCATGACCGAGGGCCGCGCATCGGGCGCCGTCGCCTACGAGCTCGCGACCGGCGACATCCACGTCTTCGCCGCGAAGGCGGTCGTGCTGGCCACCGGTGGCTTCGGCAAGGTCTTCAAGACGACGTCCAACGCGCACACCCTCACCGGCGACGGAATGGGGCTCGTGGCGCGCAAGGGGCTGCCGCTGGAGGACATGGAGTTCTTCCAGTTCCACCCGACGGGTCTGGCCGGCCTCGGCATCCTGCTGTCCGAGGCGGCGCGCGGCGAGGGCGGCATCCTGCGCAACGCGTCCGGCGAGCGGTTCATGGAGCGCTACGCCCCGACGATCAAGGACCTCGCGCCGCGCGACATCGTCGCCCGCTCGATGGCCAACGAGGTACGGGAGGGGCGCGGCGCCGGCCCCCACAAGGACTACGTGCTGCTGGACCTCACCCACCTGCCGCGAGAGCAGATCGACGCGAAGCTACCGGACATCACGGAGTTCGCCCGGACCTACCTCGGCGTCGAGCCGTACACCGAGCCGGTGCCCGTGTACCCGACCGCGCACTACGCCATGGGCGGCGTCCCGACCAGCATCCGCGCCGAGGTGCTGCGCAACAACACCGACGTCGTGCCCGGCCTGTACGCCGCGGGCGAGGTGGCCTGCGTCTCCGTGCACGGCTCCAACCGGCTGGGCACGAACTCGCTGCTGGACATCAACGTGTTCGGCCGGCGCGCGGGAATCGCCGCCGCGGAGTACGCGTCCACCGAGGCGCACCGGCCACTGCCGGCCGATCCCGAGGCGACCGTCACGCAGCTGGTGTCGACGCTGCTGGAGTCGACGGGCACCGAGCGCGTCGCGCGGATCCGCGCGGAGCTGCAGGCCACGATGGATCGCAACGCGCAGGTGTACCGCACCGAGGAGTCGCTGAAGCAGGCTGAGGAGGACATCGCCGCGCTGAAGGTCCGGTACGCGCACGTTGCCGTCGGCGACAAGGGCAAGCGGTACAACTCCGACCTGCTCGAGGCGGTCGAGCTGGGCTTCCTGCTCGAGCTGGCCGAGATGCTCGTCGTCGGTGCGCGGGCGCGCAACGAGTCGCGCGGCGGCCACTTCCGCGAGGACTACCCCAACCGCGACGACGTGAACTTCATGCGGCACACGATGGCCTACCGCGACGCGGGCGGCGCCATCCAGCTGGACTACAAGCCGGTCGTGATGACCCGCTACCAACCGATGGAGCGTAAGTACTGATGACTGCCGTCGCGGAGAACCCCGCCGCCGCCGTCCCGGGCGCGCCGCAGCCGCGGACGATCACCGTCAAGATCCGGCGGTTCAACCCCGAGGTGGACACCGAGCCGCACTGGCAGTCGTTCGAGGTGCCGGCACTGCCCACCGACCGCGTGCTCAACCTGCTGCACCACATCAAGTGGGAGCTCGACGGCTCGCTGACGTTCCGCCGTTCGTGCGCGCACGGCGTCTGCGGCTCGGACGCGATGCGCATCAACGGCGTCAACCGGCTGGCCTGCAAGGTGCTCGTCCGCGACCTGCCCGACGAGATCACCGTGGAGGCGATCAAGGGGCTGCCGCTGGAGAAGGACCTGGTCGTGGACATGGAGCCGTTCTTCCAGGCGTACCGGGCGATCAAGCCCTTCCTCGTCACGTACGGCAACCAGCCGACGCGCGAGTACCGGCAGTCACCGCAGGAGCGCGCGCGCTTCGACGACACCACCAAGTGCATCCTGTGCGCGGCATGCACGACGTCCTGCCCGGTGTACTGGACCGACGGGTCGTACTTCGGGCCGGCCGCGATCGTCAACGCGCACCGGTTCATCTTCGACAGCCGAGACCAGGGCGGCGAGGAGCGGCTGGAGATCCTCAACGACCGCGAGGGTGTGTGGCGCTGCCGCACGACGTTCAACTGCACCGAGGCGTGCCCGCGGGGCATCGAGATCACCAAGGCCATCGCCGAGGTCAAGCGGGCCCTGCTCTTCCGCCGCGCCTGATCCCGACCTGCTTCCGCGATCTTGCTGGATCTTCCTGCAGGTACGGCACCCATACCCCTCACCGCGCAGGAAGATCCACCGCG
>JAVHVL010000448.1:0-8871 GCA_032160565.1 Pseudonocardiales bacterium
CCAACGTCCCGGCCAACTCCGCTCCGAGCAACGCGACGTGTCCCGTGGGGAACGGCCCCTCGTTCAGCCGTTGCGCGAGCGTCGGTCCGGAGATCAGCTCCATCACGATGAACGGCGCCGCCTCGCCGGCGTGCTCGGCGACGGTCCCGGCGTCGAAGACGGTGACCAGGCCGGGGTGCCGCAGCCCGGCGAGGGTGCGGATCTCGATGTCGACCCGCCGCCGGAGTTCGGCTGCCGGTGCGTCGAACCGAAACAGCTTGACTGCGACGGGCCGGACCGACGACTTGCGTTTCGGGGCAAAGTCAGACAATTCATTCACAAACCGGCTTCTAAGGTATTTCATAGGAAGTGGCTCGTCTCGTCTCACCCGCCTGCGTCGAGGAGCTTTCGGTGAATCGCACGTCGGATCCGTACCGAGAAGTGGCGCTCAGCGCCGCGCCGCGCGCGGCTGCTCGCCGGGCCGCACCCGCGCTGGACACGGTGATTTCGACCGCCGGCCCAACGCACCCGTCTCCTTAGGAGGTTCGTCGATGAGGCACCCGCGTTCCCTGAATCACGGGGTGGTGCGCAGCCGGTTGGTGGCGGTCGCTGTCCTCGTAGCCAGCATGCTGATCGGCGGCGGCGCGCTTGCCGCGGAGCAGCCCGTCCAGTCCGCCGGTCAGCGCATCGAGAGCAGGGTGAACGCCCTGCTGGCGAAGATGACGCTCGGCGAGAAGCTGGAGCAGCTCCAGCTGCTGTCCGACGGTCAGATCACCGACGCGGGTGCGCAAGCGGGGGTCGGCGGCGTCTTCAGCCTCACCGACCCGGTGAAGATCAACCATCTCCAGCACGTGGCGGTCGAGCAGTCCCGGCTGCACATTCCGATCCTGTTCGCGTTCGACACCATCCACGGCTTCCGCACGGTGTTCCCGATCCCGCTCGGCGAGGCGAGCAGCTTCGATCCAGGGGTGGCAACGGCGGATGCCAGCTTCGGCGCGCGCGAGACGGCCGCGACCGGTATCAAGCAGGTGTACAGCCCGATGGTCGACGTGTCGCACGAGCCGCGATGGGGACGCATCTCCGAGGCCTCCGGCGAGGACCCGTATCTCGGTTCGGTCATGGCGGCCGCCCGCGTGCACGCCGACCAGGGATCTGATTACAGCGCGCCGGACAAGGTGGTGGCCAGCGTCAAGCACTTCGTCGCCTACGGCCAGCCGGAAGGCGGCCGTGAGTACAACACCACGGACATGTCCACGCAGCGGCTGTACAACCTCTATCTGCCCCCGTTCAAGGCCGCGATCGACGCCGGCGCGGGTACGGCCATGTGCTCGTTCAACGCGATCAACGGGGTGCCCGGCTGCGCGAACCCCGGGACAGAGACCGACATCCTGAAGAGCAGGTGGGGCTTCGACGGATTCATCGAGAGCGACTACACGGCAGTCGCCGAGCTGCGGGCCTGCCCGCCGGTGAACCCGAACACCGGTCCGTGCGGTCACGGCGTCGCGGCCGACGGCCCGCAGGCGGCCCAGCTCGCCCTGAACGCCGGCACCGACATGGAGATGGTGAGCACCAACTACGTCGACTTCGGCAAGCAACTTCTCGCCCAGGGCGCGATCTCGATGTCACGGATCAACGACGCCGTGCGGCGGATCTTGCGGGTCAAGTTCCGCGCCGGGCTGTTCGAGCACCCCTACGTCGACCCCGCGCAGGCGGACTCGAAGCAGCTGCTCCCCGACGCCGTGGCCGCCGAGCGGCAGGCCGCGGGCAAGTCGATGGTGCTGCTCAAGAACGACGGCGGCGCGCTTCCGCTGAACCCGACCAAGTCCGTCGCGGTGATCGGTCCGCTCGGCAACAACCAGCACGACATGCTCGGCCCGTGGTGGGGCGTCGGCAGGGACGCGGACGCGGTCACGGTGTACGACGGCATCAAGGCCCAGGATCCCAACACCACGTTCGCTCAGGCATGCACGATCGTCGACAGCAACGCGGTGTTCCAGGCGGGCGAGGAGTGCGCCTCCGACGCCGGGTTCGATGCGGCAGTCGCCACGGCGAGCAACGCGGATCAGATCGTGCTCGCGCTCGGCGAGACTCGCGGCGAGAGCGGCGAGGCGGAGTCGCGCAGCAACATCGACCTGCCCGGTTTGCAGCAGGAGCTCATCGACCGGATCGCGGCGCTCGGCAAGCCGTTCACCGTCGTCCTGTTCAACGGCCGTCCGCTGACGCTGGCCAAGGTCGCGGCCAGCTCGCCCTCGATCCTCGAGGCGTGGTTCCCCGGTGTGCAGGCCGGCAACGCGGTGGCCGACGTCCTGTTCGGGAAGGTCAACCCCGGCGGCAAGCTGCCCGTCAGCTTCCCGCAGAACGTCGGGCAGATACCCAGCTATTACAACCACGAGCCGACCGGCCGGCCCTGCGACGTCACGTCCAAATACAACTCGCGCTACCGCGACCTCACGACGTGCGATCCGCTGTACTCGTTCGGGTACGGCTTGAGCTACACCACATTCGGCATCTCCAACCTGCAGCTCAGCGCGACGACGATGCGCTCGTCCGGAGCGGTCACCGCCTCGGTGGACGTGACGAACACCGGCAGTCGCGCCGGCGATGAGGTCGTACAGCTCTACCTTCACGACCCGGTGGCCAGCATCTCCCAACCGGTCCGCCGGCTGCGCGACTTCGAACGCGTCACGCTGGCGCCGCACCAGACGAAGACGGTCTCCTTCCGACTCGACCGCACCGACGTCGGCTTCTACGACAACTCCGGACGGTTCGTGGTGGAACCCGGCCAGATCGACGTCTACATGGGCGACAGCTCGCAGGCGACCCTGACCAAGTCCTTCACGGTCGGATAGCGGGACCGCCGGGGACCGGCGGAACGCGAGTTCGCCGGACGGCGGTTGGCGCCGGACGGCGGCTACCGCCAGGCGACGGTCAGGTTGTTCGTCAGCCCGTATACGACGCTCCGGTCGGCGCTGCCCGAGGTCGCTGTCTGCCGCAGCACCCATCGCAAACCCGCAAACGTCGGCCGAGTCACACCCAGCCGTCGACACCGTCGCTGTGCGCCGCGTTTCGTTATAAGATTAGTTAGTCTAACGAAACTAGGAGCTGAGCTCAGGAGTGGTGACATGAGTTCGCCGAGCCGGATGCTGTCGAGGCTCGCCGTTGACGGGGATCATCCGCGCTACAAGTGGGTCGCCCTGTCGAACACCACGCTGGGCGTGCTGATGGCGACGATCAACTCGTCGATCGTGATCATCTCGCTGCCGGACATATTCCGGGGCATCAACGTCGATCCGCTGCAGCCGGGAAACGTCAGCTATCTGCTGTGGATGCTGATGGGGTTCCTGCTCGTCACAGCCGTGTTCGTCGTCTCGTTCGGGCGGCTCGGCGACATGTACGGCCGGGTGAAGATCTACAACCTGGGCTTCGCGGTCTTCACGGCGGGATCCGTCGCCCTTGTCGTTGACCCGCTGTCGCAGGGCAGTGGCGCGCTGTGGCTGATCCTGTGGCGGGTGGTGCAGGGTGTCGGCGCTGCGATGTTGTTCGCGAACTCCACCGCGATCTTGACCGACGCCTTCCCGGCCGATCGACGGGGGCTGGCGCTGGGGATCAACCAGGTCGCGGCGATCGGCGGGTCGTTCATCGGGCTGATCGTGGGCGGGCTGCTCGCGCCCGTCGACTGGCACCTGGTGTTCTTCATCTCCGTTCCGTTCGGTGTGATCGGCAGCGTGTGGTCCTACCACAGCCTGCGCGAGACCAGTTCGCGGACGGCCGCGCGCATCGACTGGTGGGGAAACGCGCTGTTCGCGATCGGCCTGACGGCGATCCTTGCGGCGATCACGTACGGCATTCAGCCCTACGGTGGGCACGACATGGGCTGGACGAACCCCTGGGTGTTGACCGGCCTCGTCGGCGGCGGCGTGATCCTGATCGTGTTCTGCGCTGTCGAAGCTCGTATCGCCGATCCGATGTTCGACCTCTCCCTGTTTCGGATCAAGGCGTTCTCGGCCGGCAACCTGGCCGGCCTGCTGGCGTCGGTCAGCCGAGGTGGGCTGCAGTTCATGCTGATCATCTGGCTGCAGGGGATATGGCTGCCGCTGCACGGGTACAGCTTCTCCAGCACCCCGCTCTGGGCGGGCATCTACCTGCTGCCGTTGACCGTGGCGTTCCTGATCGTCGGTCCGTTGTCGGGCTACTACTCCGACCGGTTCGGTGCACGGACGTTCGCTACGGGCGGGCTGGTCCTTGTCGCGGTGAGCTTCCTCGGGCTGATGCTGCTGCCCACCGACTTCAACTACTGGGCGTTTGCCGGGCTGCTCGTGCTCAACGGGATCGGGTCCGGCCTGTTCTCCGCGCCGAACACCACCGCGATCATGAACAGCGTTCCGGCCAACCGGCGCGGTGTGGCCGCCGGCATGCGGGCGACCTTCTTCAACTCCGGCACGTCGCTGTCCATCGGCGTGTTCTTCACGATGATGATCATCGGCCTCGCGCAACGGCTGCCCGCGGCCTTGACGGCCGGACTGCGGGCACACGGCGTATCCGCGAGTGTCGCGGCCGACATCGGTCACCAGCCACCCGTCGGCAGCCTGTTCGCGGCATTCCTCGGCTACAACCCGATCGGCACCATGCTCGGCGCCCAACCGGCGGCAGCCAGCCGGGGCGCCGACCTGCGCACCCTGACCAGCAAGCAGTTCTTCCCGCAGCTGATCTCCGCCCCGTTCCATTATGGGCTGGTGATCGTGTTCGCCGTGGCGATCCTCATGTCGCTCGTCGGGGCGGTCGCCTCGCTGTTCCGGGGCGCCCGCTACATCCACGCCGAGCCAGCCTCCTGACGCTGCGGAGGCAGGTGCTGGTCCCGTCAGCTGCGCGGAGCGCCGTGTGCCCGGCGCCGCTCTCGCAGAATCGTCATCACGGTGGCGAGCCCGAGCCCGACGGCGAGCGCGATCAGCCACGGACCCGCGGGCTCAACAACGCCGAGATTGCGCGCGCTGACGATCGGCGATGCCACCGTCAAGACACACGTCGCCCGCATCCTGCAGAAACTCGGCGTTCGCGACCGCGTGCAAGCCGTGATCGCGGCCTACCGCTCCGGCCTCGCCTACGACGGGGCCCCGACGAGCGATTGAGCGACGCGGGTCAGCGCGGGGTGCGCGGCGGCGCCGGGCGAAGCAACTCCTCGAAAGGAGTGGCGGAGCCGTAACTGTCGGTCTTGGGCTGGCTTCGGCGCTGTTCGATGAGTGCGGCGAACTCGCTGGCGGCCCGGTCGATGCGGGCGGTGAGGGCGCTCGCGTCGCTGCCCGACCCGCCCCAGTCCGAGGTCGCGGCGAAGACCGCGGTCGGGGCGACCACCGCGTGCAGGAAGCTGAACAGCGGCCGGATCGCGTGCTCGAGCGCCAGTGAGTGCCGGGCGGTGCCGCCGGTTGCCGCGATCAGTACCGGCTTGTCGGTGAGCGCGCCGGCGTCGAGGACGTCGAAGAAGGATTTGAAGAGCCCGTTGTAGGAACCGCTGTACAGCGGGGTGACGGCGATGACGCCGTCCGCGCCCAGGACCTGCTCGATGGCCTGCTGCAGCTTGGGGCTGGGGAACCCAGTGAGCAGGTTGTTGGTGATGTCGTGGGCCAGATCGCGAAGTTCGATGACGACGGTATGCGTGTCGACCGCTTGCTCGCCCAGCGCGTGCGTCGTGGCCGCGGCCAGCTGGTCTCCGAGCAGCCGGGTGGACGAGGGCTGGCTCAGGCCGGCCGAGATGACCGCCAGGGTGCGCGCGGTCATCGACGGCTCGCCTGCCCCTCGGGCGCGCTGAGCTCCGATGCGGGCGCGGGGGCGCTCCGCGACGCGGCCAGCAACGATTCGTGGGTGGGGGCCTCGGGCACACCCGCCGGCCGCAGCGCGTCCATCTCCCGGCGCAGGACCGGCACGACCTCGCCGCCGAGCAGGTCCAGCTGCTCGAGGACTGTCTGCAACGGCAGTCCGGCGTGGTCCATCAGGAACAGCTGGCGCTGGTAGTCACCGAAATGCTCGCGGAAGGTCAGCGTCCGGTCGATGACCTGCTGTGGGCTGCCGACCGTGAGCGGCGTCTGCTCGGTGAATTCCTCCAGCGACGGCCCGTGCCCGTAGACGGGCGCGTTGTCGAAGTAGGGGCGGAACTCCTTCACCGCGTCCTGGGAGTTCTTGCGCATGAACACCTGCCCGCCCAGCCCCACGATCGCCTGCTCGGGAGTGCCGTGCCCGTAGTCGGCGAAGCGCTTGCGGTAGTAGCCGATCAGCTGCTGGAAGTGGTTCGTCGGCCAGAAGATGTGGTTCGCGAAGAACCCGTCGCCGTAGTAGGCGGCCTGCTCGGCGATCTCGGGGCTGCGGATCGAGCCGTGCCACACGAAGGGCGGGACCCCGTCCAGCGGGCGCGGCGTTGAGGTGAAGCCTTGCAGCGGGGTACGGAACTCCCCCTCCCAGTCCACGACGTCCTCACGCCACAGCCGGCGCAGGAGGTGGTAGTTCTCGATCGCCAACGGGATGCCCTCGCGGATGTCCTTGCCGAACCACGGGTAAACCGGGCCGGTGTTGCCGCGCCCCAGCATCAGGTCGACCCGGCCGTCGGCCAGGTGCTGCAACATCGCGAAGTCCTCCGCGATCTTCACCGGGTCGTTGGTGGTGATCAGCGTGGTCGAGGTGGAGAGGATGAGTCGCTCGGTCCGGGCGGCGAGGTAGCCCAGCATGGTCGTGGGGAGGAGGGCACGAACGGGGGGTTGTGGTGCTCGCCGGTGGCGAACACGTCCAGCCCGACCTCCTCGGCCTTGCGCGCGATGGCGACCATGGCCTTGATCCGCTCGTGCTCGCTGACGGTGTGCCCGGTCGTCGGGTCGGTGGTGACGTCGCCCACGGTGAAGATCCCGAACTGCATCGCTGCTCCAACTCACTGGCGCGGCCGGCCGGTTGCGACCGCGCTCCCTAAACTAATTGTCTCCGCAACTACATCGCCGGACCAGCTATTCCCCGCGCATCTCGCCTCCGGCTGGCACGCGGTCCGCCCAGGCACAATGTTCCCCATGCGTTACCTCTGGCAGGTTGACCACCGCGCGGATCGCTCGTCGGTCCGCTGGGTGGTCGACGCCGCCGTGGTCGTGCTGGCCGTCGCGGCAGCGCTGCCCAACCTCTTCCACGACCACTATCACCCTCCGGTGGCGGCTGTGCCGGTGCTGATTGCCGTGGCCGCACCGTTGATCGTGCGGCGGTTCTATCCGTTGCCGGTCTTCGCCTGGGTTCTGCTCACCTCCGTCGCCGCTGGCTTCTGGAACAAGCACGTCATCGCGGGGTTAGCCGTCTTGATCGCCCTGTACACCGTTGCCGTCACCCGCCCTCGCCGCGACGCTCTCGTCGCGGCGGCGGTGCTCGAGGTCGTCATCGTCGTGGCGGCGGTCAAGTCCGGGGGTAGCGGTTGGTGGTCGGACTCCATCTTCCTGTCCGGCCTGGTCGGCGCGGCGCTCGGGCTGGGTTTGTACGCGGCGACCCGGCGTGCCTATCTCGCGGAACTACAGGATCGAGCGCTGCGCCTGGAACATGAACGCGATCAGCAAGGGGCGCTTGCCGCGGCGGCCGAACGGGCCCGGATCGCGCGAGAGATGCATGACATCGTCGCGCACCACCTCACCGTGATGGTGGCCCTCAGCGACGGTGCGATTGCGGCGACCGCCGCGGACCCCGAACGCGGGATCGAGGTGATGCGCACGGTGTCCGCCACTGGACGCAGGGCACTGGTCGACACCCGCCGGCTGCTCGGCGTGCTGCGGCAGAGCGGTTCGGACGACCCGCGCGAGGCTCTCCAGCCGGTCCCCGATCTTGCCGAGCTGGACGTGCTCCTCGAGCGGGTACGCGCCGCAGGACTGCCCACCACGCTGGAGGTGCACGGCTCCGCCTCGGACGTTCCGGCCGGTGTCCAGTTGACGGTGTACCGGCTCGTGCAGGAGGCGCTGACGAACACCCTCAAACACGGCGGCCCGCAAGCACGCGCCTCGGTGCGGCTGCGGTATCTGCCGGGCGAGCTGCGGGTGGACGTCGACGACGACGGTGCCGGCGCCTCGGCATCGGCGCCGGTCGGGGTCGGCAGCGGGCTGAGCGGCATGCAGGAGCGCGTCCACGCCTTCGGCGGCGACGTGCGCTCCGGCCCCGGTCGCTCCGGGGGCTGGCGGGTGTCCGCGCGGTTGCGCCTGGACGATGAAGACGACGCGTGATTCGAGTGCTGCTGGTCGATGACCAGTCCCTGCTGCGCATGGGGTTTCGGCTGATCCTGGACGCCGAGCCCGACATGGAGGTGGTCGGCGAGGCAGGGGATGGCGACGCCGGGGTGCGCATGGTTGCCGCGCTCGAGCCCGATGTCGTGCTGATGGACGTCCGGATGCCGGGGATGGACGGAATCCAGGCGACCGGTGCCATCGTGTCCGCCGGGGCCGCCACGAAGGTACTCATCCTGACGACGTTTGACCTGGACCAGTACGTGTTCGCCGGTCTTCAGGCCGGGGCGAGTGGATTCCTGCTCAAGGACGCACCCCCCACCGAGTTGCTCGCCGCGATCCGAACGGTGGCCAGCGGAGAAGCGGTCCTCGCGCCGAGCGCGACCCGTCGCCTCATCGATCAGTTCGTGCCCCTGATGCGTGACCCGAACCGGCAATCGCAGCGCGACGCGGTGCTGAACGAGCTGACCGACCGGGAGCGATCGGTGTTCGCCTTGCTCGCTGCGGGACGGTCCAATCGCGAGATCGCTGGCGAACTGCACGTGTCCGAAGGCACCGTGAAGATTCACGTCGGGCGGATTCTGGCCAAGCTGGACCTGCGTGATCGCGTGCAAGCCGTCGTGCTCGCCTACGAGTCCGGCCTCATCACGCCCGGAAGCTGAGCCGG
>JAVHVL010000495.1:0-3060 GCA_032160565.1 Pseudonocardiales bacterium
AGGCCACCTTCGGTATCGGCCCGGCGAACGCGAAGGGGCTTGACGGCCGGCCGTACCTCAGCTTTCTGGCGTCGCCCGGCTCGCGGCTGACCGACCGGATCGCCGTCCTCAATCTGGGCATCAAGAAGGTCACGCTCAACCTCTACGTCGCGGACGCGAAGGTCGGCACCGACGGCGCGTTCGGCTACCTGGCGCGGTCGGCGCCCCGCACCGACGCGGCCACGTGGATCACGCCGGAGACCGCCCGCCGAGCTATGACCGTCACCCTTGGCCCGCAGGGCAGGGCGGTGATCCCCGTGTCGCTCACGGTGCCGGCCAACGCGAGCCCCGGTGACCACGCCGCGGGCATCATCCTGTCGCTGACCTCGCGCGTGACAAGCAGTGCCGGCGAGCGCGTCGACTTCGAGCAGCGCGTGGCGTTGCGCACCTTCATCAGGATCAGCGGACCGCTGCACCCGCGGCTGACCGTCGAGAACCTCACTGCTCGCTACAGCGGAACGCTCAACCCGATCCGCGGCGGAGCGGTGACGGTGCACTATCGCGTGCACAACACGGGCAACGTCCGGTTGGGCTCTCGCCAGACGGTCGCGATCAGCGGTCCGCTCGCCACCCGCCACCCGGGCAAGGCGCTCGCCGACGTGCCACTGCTGCTCCCCGGCTCGTCGTTCGACGTGACCACGACCGTGCACGGCGTGCTGCCACAGGTTCGCCTGACCGCAGAGGTGAAGCTGTTCCCGTTGACCGTCGCCGGCGACGTCAACCCGGGGCTGCCCGCGCGATTCAGTGGCCAGACGAGCCTCTGGGCGATCCCGTGGGGGCTGGGCATCGTGATCGGTGCGGTAGCCCTGCTGATCCTGCTCGCGTTGCTGTGGCGCCGGCTCCGGGGTCGCCCCGGCAGGCAACGACTCGACGGAGATCCCATTGATCGTCCCGACCCGGCACGGATAGGCGGAGTTCTGCAATGACATCGAAGACACGATGGGTCAGGCGTACCTGCGCGGTCGCGGTCATGGGCCCGGCCGTCGTCATGGGCTTGGCAGTCGTCATGGGCCTGGCTGCCGCCATTGGCTTGGCCGCGGTCGCCTTCGTCGTCGGGCCTGCCGCGCCGGCCGCGGCCGCCACGGTTCCCTTCACGGATCCGAACGCAACCGGCCTCATCGGCTTCTGCGACCAGTCCGGGCATGCGGTGACAAGCGGCAAGCTGCGCGACGCCCCGTTCGTGTGGACGGCGGTGTCGAACACGAAGGCACCGGACGGATACGCGTCGCCGAAGGGGCGCGCGACGTTGCTGGCCTTCCAGCCCATCCAGTACGTCGATCCGGGTGACTGGTCGGGCAAGCAGTTGACCGCGGCCTCGCAGTTCACGAACAGCGCGCACCCGATGTCGCGGGCCACCGCGCTCGACCCGCCCATGCTCTCGTTCACCGGTGCGTACCCGCCGCGGTGGGGCGGGCTCGTCCAGATACGCATGTACTTCAGCGCACCCGACCAGCCGCAGTCCACCTCGACGTATCCCGCGGCGGTGCTTCGCATATCCGGCGACAGCTGGACCGTGGTGCAGGGCGGCAACGCCGATTGCAGCGCAGGAAAGGCCACCTCGATCGAATCGGTCGCCCTGCCGTCCAAGGCGTTCGCGCATGCCACGCCGACGAATGGCGCGACGTCCGCCGGCGCATCGGCGAAGACCGGTTCGACGAAACCGGCGGGGGCGAGCACATCCACGGCCGCATCGGGGATGAGCGGCTCGGCTGATGCGTCGGCGGCTTCCGCCCTCGCCCGTGACAAGAAGAAGTCCGCCGGTGGCGGCCTCGGCAGGGCGGCCATCTGGGTCACGCTCGTGGCGGTGGCCGCCATCGCGCTAGGTGCCGAGGTCATCCGGCGGCGCCGTGGACATGCAGCGTCGGGCGACGACGCCTGAGCGGGCATACCTGCCGAAGCATTCATCCGTCGTTTACCTGTGCGCGGCCCCTCGTCCCTCTTCGTCGTCGATGGTCGGGCTGACCGCGAATCGGATCGCGTCGCATTCGGCGCGCGCGGGTTCAGGCACGCGAAAGGTTGGTCAGTGAAGCTCAAGAAGACCTGGATCGCGGGGACGATCGTCGCTGCCGTGTTGGCCGTCGTGTCGCCCCTGTCGCCCGCGACCAATGCCTTCGCCGCAGCGCCCAGCTGGGAGCCGGACGCCAACTCGAACGGCACGATCACCTTCTACGACTCGTCCGGCGCGGTGATGACGGGTGGCAACGACCTGAGCCACCTCTTCGACTTCGCGGCAGCGTCGAGCGCCGAGGACCCGACCGGCTTCCACAAGGCCGCGATCTTCTTCGCCTTCCCGGACCACACGAAGACCAACACGAGCGATTGGTTCGCCTCTACCGCCTCGGCGGCCACTACCTATCCCGTTGCGGCCCCTCCTAGCCTCGCGGCACTGCCGGCGACCACGCCGGTGGCCACGACCGGCACCGGAGCGAACCTGACGGCCGCGCTCGGTGGCGCGGTCCTGGACGGCACGGCGGGCTACGCGAACATCGTCCAGGTGCGGTTGCTGCAGAGTGGCGGCACCAACTTCTGGGCGTCGGACATCTCCTACGACTCCGCTGCCGGAACGTGGACCCAGGTCTTCCCGGTCGTCGCGACCGCGACGCCGACGACCACCGCGCTGGCGGCGTCTCCCGTCGGGCACCAGACGCCCGGCGGCACGGTGACGCTGACCGCAACCTTGTCGCCGTCGAACTCCGGCGGTGCCGTGCAGTTCAAGGACGGCGCGACCGATGTCGGCAGCCCGGTTGCCGTCACGTCGGGCACCGCGCAGACGACGGTTACGACGCTGAGCGCCGGCGCGCACAGTCTCAGTGCGAGCTTCACGCCGACCGACCCGTCGGCATTCGCCGCCTCGACCTCGTCGGCGCTGCCGTACTCGATCGGCGACGTTCCTGGTGCACCGAGCGGGGTTGCGGGCACGGCCGGCAACCAGGCGGCCTCCTTGTCGTGGACCGCTCCGGCCAGCGTCGGTGGCTCCGCGATCACGGGCTACCACGTGCAGTATTCGGCCAACGGCGGCTC
>JAVHVL010000521.1:0-2623 GCA_032160565.1 Pseudonocardiales bacterium
GACGACCCCGCCGAACGCGAGGCGGACAGGGTCGCCGACGGCGTGGTCTCCGCGCTGCAGCGCCGCGCGAGCAACGTGCCGCCTAGCGCTGCGGTACCAGCCCCGGAAGCGGAGATCCAGCGCTGGCCGTGGAGCAAGAAGAAGTCCGGCGACGGCGCGCCCGACGGCGGGCCCGGTGTCGACGGTGCCCCGGTCAAGGTGGACAAGCGCACGGCGAAGAAGAAGTTCACCGACGCGCTGGGGTCGAAGAAGCCCAAGGACGATGGCGAGGGCGCGTCGCGGATGGTCACGCTGCGCACCATGTTGACGGCGATGACGCCCGAGGAGCGCGAGACCATCGCGACCGACTCGAAGCTGATGAAGAAGGCCCGCACGTACATCGGCAACCACGAGTACATGAGCCTGGTGGCGGCCGTCGGCATGTCCTACAAGCCGGACCCGAAAAAGAAGAAGAAGGGCGCCCCGGAGCCGACCGGTCCCCAGCACATGTCCGGCGCCGAGGCGGACACGTTCATCCAGGCCAACATGGGCAAGATCGGCCACCTCAAGGGGTTCATCGACACCGCGGTCGGCGCGGGCAAGAAGGCCGAGGGCTTCGTCGCGACCGTGGGCGATGACGACTGGAACCTGATCTACCAGACCCAATACCCCGGCGAGGAGATCGGCGACGACGAGGAGACCGGCACCAACGCGTTCATCGCGAACACGCACAGCGACCGGCCGGCGATCATCAATCACGATCGCGGCACGCGCAGCACGGCGATCCACGAGAGCATGCACCGCTACTCCGTCCTCAACGTGCTGAACGAGTTCGGGTTCCGCCTGAACGAGGGGATGACGGAGTACTTCACGCGGCTCATCACTGACAAGGACGGCAACCCCGTGAACGGCGGCGCGTCCAACCGGGACAACTACCAGAGCAACTGGGAGTTCGTGGGCAGCCTGCTGGGCATGCTCGGCGACGATCTGGCGGCGCAGCAGACCGAGCTCGCCGAGATCTACTTCAGCGGAGGCACCGACCGGATCAAGTCGCACTTCGACGCCGCGTGCGGCAGGGCGAACCTCTCGCCCGAGGACACGGCGGCCCGGTGGCTGGAGTTCCTCGCCGCGCTCAAGGGCGGCAATTGGGACGACGCCCGGGCCAAGTTCCCGCCGCCGCCGGCCCCCCCTGTACAGCCCCCGGTCGTACCGGTCGTTGCGGTGCCGCCCGTGGTGGACGTCGCACCGGGTAATCCGGTGGTTGCCCCGCCCCAGCCTGTTGGGGTGGGTGGATGACGTTCGACGAGAAATATCGCAAGCGCGCCGAGGTGCTGCTCGGGCTGCGTCACCAGGAGGACGAGATCCTGCCGGCGGACGCGAACCCGTCTGCGGCCGCGCTCGGCGCGCGAGCCGGTCTGGGCTATGCCTGGAAGTCCAGTTCGGTGCGCGCGTCGGTGTACTTGTTCGAAAGCTACGACAACGCGTCGGCCGCCGAGAAGCGCCTGCAGGCTGATCCGCCCGGAGACAAGGTGGCGAGCACGATCAACGGGCCGCTGCTCATGTGGGCAACCGCCGACCGCGACGACGACGGTGCCGGTGACATCCTGCTGCAATTGCGCGAATCCTTCGCCGGCCGCGAACGCGACCGGGAATAGCGCAACGCGCCGTTCGACCCACGCTCACCCGCGGCGACATAACGCCGATTCTGGATCGACCGAAGCGCGAGCCGACCTCCCGCCCGGAGGGGTTATGTGCGCTCGCCAACGTCGTCGAGACCAGCACTGGGAATTGCCGGCTGGAGCGCGATCACCGGCCAACGAAGTCAGCGAGCGAAAGTAGGTCTTGTTCGCGGCGCATGGAATCCCACCGAGTTCAGATACTCGAGCGTTGTCGCATTTTCGGGTTGAATGCGAAGCCAGTTTCGGACGGTTCGCGGCTGCGTCCCGGCGGCGAGACCAGCGAGTGATAACACGCGGCGGGGGTGCGGGTTATCAGTCCGGCGCATGACGTCAGCGATCAGCGCACGGCAGTTCGCCGCGTCCCACTCGGCGAGCCGCTGCGCTGACAGAGCCGCGAGCTGAAGTTCAGTGTCCACGTCGCTCAGCTTCTCCATGAAAAACTCTCGGGTTGCCTGCCGCGGTTTGACACCGCTTGCGAACATGCGTCCGTACTGAGCGACCGCCCACGAAAAGCTCGCCCAATCACTCTCCGCGTACTCCTTGAACCAGTCTTGGAGCGACCCGGTTGTGAAGCGGGCCTTGAACAGCCGGGCAAGCGTGTCCGCGACATGTGGCATCCGGGGCGCGACGGCTACGAGGTCCTGTTCTCGGTAGGTCACGCCATGCTTCAACATGCGCGCCACCGCGAAGCGCACAGTTGTACGCCCGGCGTGATCAGGATCGTCGATAATTCTCGCGATCATCTCTTCGAGCTTGCCAAAGTCCGCCTCATCCTCGATCGCCTCGTCGACGGCGCTGTGTTCAATGTTCAGAGCTTCTTCGGCGACATGGGGTCCTTCTAGAAGGTCAGTCTTCGCGGAATTGAGATGCAGGCCGACCTCCTGTGCGGCGTTCTGCAATTCTCGCTGCGCCTGCCGAGCGGCTGCTGGGTCGTCGAACAAAAACAACCAAATGTCATCCATCCA
>JAVHVL010000572.1:0-4451 GCA_032160565.1 Pseudonocardiales bacterium
CTTCGTGACCGGCAGCGTCGGCGTGGCCGACCGGGCCTGCCGATCCCTGGCCGCGGCGTCCCGTTGGGTCGTCGCGTCGGTCGAGTACCGACTCGCCCCCGAGACCGCGTTCCCCGGTCCACTTCATGACTGCGTCTCCACCGTTCGCTGGCTAACGGCCCATTCAGAAGCGATCGGCGGCGACGCCTCGACCACGGTGATCGCCGGCGACAGCGCGGGCGGTGCGCTCGCCACCGCGTGCTCGACGGTGCTGCGCGACCTCGGCGACGCCGTTCCGTCCGGCCAGATCCTGATCTATCCCACGTTGGGCCCCATTGGCAGCCGGACCTCGGAGTCGATCCGCGCGTACGGCGACCTGCCGTCGCTGACACGTGGCTCGATCGACTGGTTCTGGAGCCACTACGTCCCCGGGTCCGAGGCCGACCCCGACCCGCACGCTGCACCGCTCCGACAGCAGGTGCTCGCCGGACTCCCCGATACCACTGTGGTTGCCGCCGGCTGCGATCTTCTCCGCGACGACGCGATCGTGTACACGTCCCGGCTCTCGTCCGCCGGCGTCGGCACGCGGTTGCACGTCGTTGAGGGTGCGATCCACGGCTTCTGGTGGATGGACGGTGTCCTCGGCCAGGCCGCTGAGCTCACCGAGCTCCTGGCCGAGGACCTTCGCGACCGGGCCGAAGGCCGCTGGCAGCCGAGCCAGTGACAATTCTTGACGCCGGCGGCGAATCAGACCAGTTCGAGGATCGTGGCGTTGGCCTGGCCGCCGCCCTCACACATGCTCTGCAGCCCGAACCGGATGCCCTGGTCGCGCATGTGATGGAGCATCGTCGTCATGATGCGGGCGCCGCTGCCGCCCAGCGGGTGGCCGAGCGCGATCGAACCGCCGAGCGGGTTGAGCACCTTCTCGTCGGCGCCGGTCTCAGCCAGCCAGGCAAGCGGCACGGACGCAAACGCCTCGTTGATCTCGAAGACACCGATCTGGTCGATACTCAATCCGCTGCGCTGCAAGGCCTTGCGGGTTGCCGCAATCGGGGCCGTCAGCATCTTGATCGGATCGTCGCCGGCCAGTACCGCGGTGTGCACCCGCGCGATCGGGGTGAAGCCGAGTTCGGCCGCCTTCTCGCTCGTGGTCATGAGCAGTGCGGCCGAGCCGTCGCTGATCTGCGACGCGTTCCCGGCCGTGACGACTCCGTCCTCACGGAACGCGGTCTTGAGCTGCCCGAGCTTGTCGACCGTCCCGCCGCGTCGGATGCCCTCGTCTTTCGTGATCGGACCGGCCTCGGTGTCGATGCCGACGATCTGCGCCTCGAAGCGTCCCTCGTCCTGTGCCGCCGCCGCACGCTCGTGCGAGCCGAGCGCGAACTCGTCGAGCTGCAGGCGCGAGAGGCCCCACGCCGCGGCGATGAGCTCTGCCCCTTCACCCTGGTTGGGGAAGACGCCGTAGCGCTCGAGGAACATCGTGCCGAGCGGCACCTTGTCGGCGAGGGACGAACCCATCGGGACGCGGCTCATCGACTCGACGCCGCCGGCCACCACGACGTCGTACTGGCCGGCGATCAGGCCGGCCGCGGCGAAGTGGACGGCCTGCTGGGACGACCCGCACTGGCGATCGACGGTGGTTCCGGGTACGGACTCGGGCCAGTCGGCCCCGAGCACGGCGTTGCGCGCGATGTCAAAGGTCTGCTCACCGATCTGCGACACACAGCCCCACACGACGTCGTCGACGACTGCGGGGTCGAGGCCCGACCGCGCGGCTAGCGACTGCAGCACGAGCGCAGACAGGTCCGTGGGGTGTACGCCGGACAGCCCGCCGTTCCGCTTCCCGACCGGTGTGCGAACTGCCTCGACAATGACGGCGTCTCTCATGGCGTTCCCTTCGAAGTTGACGGCATCGAACCAGCGTCGTCCAAACTACGCCGTCTCGTCAACGCTAGCGTTGAAGAGTTGACTCAGCCAGTCAACTTCACCGTTGACAGCGTCGATCCGATGTGGTGATCTAACCGACAGCACGCCAGGTACAGCGCCTCCGTGCCGGTTTCCCAAAACCCAAAGACGGGAGTTGTCATGACCCGACGCAGGCTGCGGTTCGGCGCGTTTGTTCCGCCCCACCACGTGCCCGTTATCCAGAACCCGACCTACTCGCTCGAGCGCGACGTTCAGATCTGTGAGTTGATGGATCAGATCGGATTCGAAGAGGCCTGGTTCGGCGAGCACCACTCGTGCGGCGTGGAGCCGATCGGCGACCCGCTGATGTTCATCGCCCACGTTGCCAACCGGACGAAGTACATGAAGCTCGGCACCGGCGTCCTTTCGTTGCCGTACCACAACCCGCTCTGGGTGGCCGACCGCGTCGTGTTCCTTGATCACCTCACCCGCGGCCGGGCGATGCTCGGCCTCGGTCCCGGCGCGCTGAGCACCGACGCGTCGATGGTCGGTATCGACGCCAAGGACCAGCGAGACGCGCTGGAGCAGGACACCGAGGTGCTCATGCACCTGCTCACCAACGACGAGCCCATCACCATCGAGACTCCGCGATACTCGCTGCACGAGGCGCGGCTGCAACTCGACTCGTTCAGCAACCCGCATCTCGAGGTCGCCACTGCCGCGATCGTCTCGCCCTCAGGCCCTCGCCTGGCCGGCAAGCACGATCTCGGCATGATCTCGATCGGCGCGACGAGCGCGGGTGGTTTCGACGCGGTCGCGCACCACTGGGGCACGCTGACCGAGCGCGCCGCGGAATTCGGGCACACTCCCGATCGGAGCCGGTGGCGGCTGGTCGCGCCCTTCCACATCGCTGAGACGAAGGACCAGGCGATCAAGGACGTCTCCTACGGCATCGACGCCTGGTGCGACTACCTGCAGCACACCGCCTCCACCCCGCAGATGAAGGTCGAGGGCGAGACGACCAAGGAGCGCATCGACTGGGTGATCGAGAGCGGCACTGGCGTGATCGGAACCTACAAGGACGCGATCGCGCAGATCGAACGGCTCTGGGACCAGTCCAATGGCGGCTTCGGCGCCATGCTGCTGTTCGACCACAACTGGGCACCGTGGCAGGCCAAGAAGGAGCACTACCACCTGTTCGCCAACTTCGTGATGCCGCACTTCCAGGGCACCACGAAGCGGCTGCAGGCCAACGAGGCCTGGACGCGCAGCGTCCGCGACGCCGCCGCGGCGAAGAACTGGGAAGCCATCGAGGCCTTCAGCAAGAAGCACGCCGACGAGCACGCGGCGAAGGAAGCCGCGCGCTGAACTCCGATGTGCTCGGCGACGTGGATTCACGCTTCCCGGGAGCCGCGGTGGTGACTCGACGCAGGGATCGAAAGGACGGATCGATCATGGTTCGACACCACGTCACTAGCCCCATCGGGAGCCTCAGCCATGTCTGAGCGGGCCGCTACCAGCCCGACCGCGCCGACGATCGGCAACGTGCTGTACTCGGTGGCCGACATCGAGGCCGCCGTGCGGTTCTACGAGACCCTCGCTCTTCCGTTGAAGTTCCGCGACGGCGACCGGTTCGCCGCCTTCGACGCGGGCACTACTTTTGCCCTGGCGGCCGGGGACGAGGCGCTCGTCTCCGGCCGCGCCGCGGCGTCCTTCCGCGTCGCCGACGTCGACGCCACGTTCGCGGCACTGGTGGCCGCGGGCGCCCAGGCCCTGACAGCGCCACAGGACGGCCCGCACGAGCGGCGCGCTGTGCTGAGCGATCCGTGGCAGAACGTGCTCGTCCTCTACTCACGGCTACCGGCACCGGAGGACTCGCCATGACGACATCGACCGACGTGCAGGACAGCTTCCGTCAGGTGATGGCGTCGGTGTGCACACCGGTGTCGGTCGCGACGGCTCTGGACGTCGCCCGTCCCCACGGCACCACCGTGTCGGCCTTCGCGTCGCTGTCGATGCAGCCGCCGATGGTGCTCGTTTCGCTCGACCGGGGCTCGGACCTCCTCGAGATCATCCGGCGCACCGGGCGCTTCGGTCTCAACGTGCTTGGGGCGGACCACGTGGCACTCGCGCTGTCGTTCGCGCGCAAGGGCGACGACAAGTTCGCCGACGTCGACTGGCAACTGCAGGAGCAGGTCCCCCGCATCGTCGGCGTGTCGGGATGGCTGGCCTGCCGTGCCGCGACGTTCGTCGACGGCGGCGACCACATCGTCGTGCTGGGTGACGTGTTGTTCGCCGAGAGCCTCCCCGGTCCGCCGCTCACCTATCACCAACGTGCCTTCGGTACCCACGCCACGCACGCCGGGTCGACCCGATGACGAAGCGGTCGCCGGCCGAGGCCGTGCAATGTGCGGTTGCGGCGCTCTCTCGCGGCGAGATGATCGTCGTCGTCGACGACGCCGACCGGGAGAACGAGGGCGATCTCGTCATCGCCGCGGAGTTCGTCACGACCGAGGCGATGGCCTTCCTGGTCCGTCACACGACCGGCATCGTCTGCGTCCCCATGT
>JAVHVL010000595.1:0-5532 GCA_032160565.1 Pseudonocardiales bacterium
GCGCAGACCTCGCCTGAGGCGACGAAGCCCTGCCGGCGCGCCCAGACGAGCATCTCAGCGAGCCGCTCCCGCGCGAGCACGAGCTCGGTGTCGATGTCCGACATGACGTACCTCGCTCGCGAGACGAGGACCGGCGCCACTATCCGCAGCGCCGGCCTGGGCTCACGGGCGACCAGCTCCGCACGCAGCTCCTGGCCGCCGAGTGTCTGGTTCGCGACCACGAGCAGGCGCGGGACACCGCCGAGTGGACCCGCCCGGCCCGCGCGCTCGGCCTCGCGCAGCGGCTGCAGCCGATCCGGGTCCTTCACCCTCAGGTCGTAGACGACCGCGACGATCACAGCGGCTGCGAACACGCCCAGCCCGGCGAGCGGCTCCGTCAGCGCCCCTACAACGGTCGAGACCGCAGCTACGGCGACCGTTCCCACGACGATCCGGAATGCATCGCGCTCGGAGTGGACTGGCAAACGCATCAGCCGGTCCCGCTATCTCGCCTTGCGCCGCCGGCTCGAGGGGAGCTTGTGGAGCGCCCCGGCGTGGGACGTGTAGATGCTCTCGTGGCCGTCATCCCACTGAATCCGATAACGGGGGGCAACGGGGGTTCCCAACACCTCCTGTATGGCCCCTTGTCGCGGCTGGGACTGCGTCCGCTCCGCTTCGACTTCGACCCGGTCGCCCACCTGTAGCTGCATCCCTCTGCACCTCCCCCAGCGGGCGGCTAGGTCGGCCCACCAGAACCTCTGAGTTTACTCGCGGCGCGGGCTCGGCAGGCGGTGATCGTCATCCGCGCCAGGCGACTGCCGCTTTCCCGAGCGCCTCGCGGCCCGCGCGCTGGAGCTCACGCAGGTAATCCAGATGGAGTG
Source organism: Pseudonocardiales bacterium (assembly GCA_032160565.1). GTDB lineage: Bacteria > Actinomycetota > Actinomycetes > Mycobacteriales > Jatrophihabitantaceae > RYN-117. The sequence goes on from JAVHVL010000595.1 coordinate 861, forward strand.
CCCAGGCCGTCTCGCTCGCCAGCTCTTCGACGAGCCGCGCCGTGTCGTCATGCGCGTCGAGCAGCTCGTAGACAAGCTGCGTCAGCTGTTCGGAGATTGCGGCGGGGGGTAGGGCTTCAAACATGCTCCCTCAGAATCGCGTGACGGGGGCTCAGTCGCATCGGGGAGACCAACCGGTCTTGTCACTGGTCGCGCGGGGGAGTTCCCTGGTCGGCGAGCGGGGATGGCTGAAAGGGGGGAGCCGCATGCGCTCAGCTGTCCGTAGGTCCACCGCGGGTCCAGTTGCGAGCGAAAGAGCGGTCGATTAGACCAGCACCAATGGCCGCGCCGGAATCGCCCGTAGGTGGCCCGATCTCGCCGCCTGCGGCGGCAGCGCCATCACCTCCTCCAACCTTGCTGGGCCGGCGTGCAGAGTGCGCCGCGCTGGACCGGATCGTCGATTGTGCGCGGGCGGGTCAGCGCCAGGTGCTGGTGCTACGCGGCGAGGCGGGCGTCGGCAAGACGGCGTTGCTGGAATATCTGTTGGAGCGGGCTGGGGGCTTTCGTGTCGCGCGAGCTGTGGGCGTCGAATCCGAGATGGAGCTCGCCTTCGCCGGGCTGCACCAGGTCTGCGCTCCCTTCCTGGGCTACCTCGACCGGCTGCCTGGCCCGCAGCGCGACGCGCTCGCGACGGCGTTCGGCCTGAGTGACGGGGAGCCGCCGGACCGCTTTCTCGTCGGACTCGCGGCGCTCAGCCTCGAGGCCGAGGTGGCCGAGGGAACCCCGTTGGTCTGCGTAGTCGATGATGTGCAGTGGCTCGATCGAGTCTCGGCGCAAACGCTCGCTTTCGTCGCTCGCCGCCTACTCGCGGAGCGGGTGGCGATCGTGTTTGCCGTGCGTGACCAGGGTGACGTCGGCGAGTTGGCAGGACTGGACGAGCTCGTGGTTCGCGGCCTCAGTGACACCGATGCCGGGGCTCTGTTGGACTCGGCGATTCAGGGCCCGGTGGACGACCGCGTGCGGCAGCAGATCGTCGCGGAGTCGCGCGGCAATCCTCTGGCGTTGCTGGAGCTGCCGCGGGCATTGACGCCTGCCGAGCTGGCATTCGGTTCAGCGTCGCCGGATCCATTGCCGCTCGCCGGCCGGATCGAGCAGGGTTTCGCGCGGCGCCTGGCACCACTGCCGGGCGAGACGCGCCGGCTTCTCCTGGTGGCAGCACTCGAGCCGGTGGGCGATGGCGCCCTCCTGTGGCGGGCCGCCGCCAGGCTTGGGATCGGGACTGGAGCTGCGGCCGCTGCCGAGCAGGCCGGCTTGATCGAGTTCGGCACGCGTGTCCGTTTCCGCCACCCGCTCGTGCGGTCCGCCACAGCTCGTTCCGCAAGCCCGCACGATCTGCAGGAAGTGCACCGTGCGCTCGCCGATGTCACAGATGCGGAGCAAGACCCCGACCGTCGTGCCTGGCACCTCGCACAGGCCGCGGTTGGGCCGGACGAAGCGGTCGCAGACGAGCTGGAGCGCTCCGCGGGCCGAGCGCAGACGCGTGGGGGTATGGCCGCAGCCGCTGCCTTCCTCGAGGAAGCCACCCGCCTGACGCTCGACCCGGCGCGGCGCGCGCGGCGCGCGTTGGCGGCAGCACAGGCCAAGCACGCTGCCGGAGCATCGGACGCGGCACTGGCGCTGCTTGACACGGCGGAAGCAGGGCCTGTCGACGAACTGTTGCACGCCCGCGTGGACCTCCTACGTGCACAGATCGCCGCTGCCTCCAGACGCGGTGATGATGCTCCACCGCTCCTCCTCAGGGCGGCAAAGCAGCTCGAGCCGCTCGACATCAGACTCGCCCGCGACACATATCTGGACGCGTTTGCCGCCGCCTTCCTCGTCGGCCGGCCCTCCCGCGGCGCCGCCGGTGTCGCCGAGGTCGCGCGCAGCGTGCGAGAGTGCTGTGCGACCAAGCCGCCCACCCGCGCATCGGACCTGCTCCTCGACGGGCTCGCGCTCGTCGTGACGGAAGGGCGGCGGGCTGCCGTGCCCAAGCTGAGGCAGGCGCTCCAGGGCTTTTGCAGCCCGGACCTGCCGACCGAGGACGGCTTGCGCTGGTTGTGGCTTGCAGGACACGTGGCCCACCGGCTATGGGACGATGAGACCTGGGAGGCCGTGTGCAGCCTTTATGTCCGGCTTGCGCGGCAGACCGGCGCGCTTGCCGCGCTGCCGATCGCGCTGAGGTCCCGCATTCTCGTCCATGCCCTCACCGGCGAGTTCGACGAGGCGGCGGCGCTGACCGGAGAGCTGGACGAGGTGTCGGAGGCCACCGGTACCCAGCTCGCGCGATGGGGGGCGCTGATAATCGCAGCCTGGCGCGGGCGCGAGGCCGAAGCTTCCGAGCTGCTCCGGCGCACCATCCCGGATGTCTTGAGCCGCGGCGAGGGTATGGGCCTGGCGGTCAGCTACTACGCGAAGGCAGTGCTCTGCAACGGGCGCGGCCGCTACTCGGAGGCGCAATCAGCGGCCGAAACCGCCTGCGAATACGACGACCTGGGGCCGTTGGAGTGGCCGCTCACCGAGCTGATCGAGGCCGCGGCCCGGACGGGTCAGCGCGAGACCGCTGGCGTTGCCCTCGCCTGGCTGTCCGAGAGCACGCAGGCCAGCGGCACCGACTGGGCACTCGGCATCGAAGCGCGATCGCGTGCGCTTCTGTGCGACGACGATGCCGCGGATTCTCTCTACCGCGAAGCAATCGATCGCCTGGGTCGGACGCGGATGCGCGTGGATCTGGGCCGCGCTCACCTCGTATACGGCGAATGGCTGCGGCGCGCCGGCCGACGTCTGGAGGCGCGCAAACACCTCCGCGTCGCCTACGGGATGATGAGCACGATCGGCGCCGAAAGCTTCGCCGAGCGAGCTCGCCGTGAGCTCGTCGCAACCGGTGAGACGGTACGCAAACGCGCACCCGAAACGCGCGATGAGCTCACGGCGCAAGAAGGGCAGATCGCGCGACTGGCGGCCCAGGGCATGACGAATCCGGAGATCGGCGCGGAGCTTTTCATCAGCCCGCGCACGGTGGAATGGCATCTGCACAAGGTATTCGCGAAGCTCGCTATCGAGTCGCGCAAAGAGCTGCGCGCGACCGCATTCGGGTGACGGACCTCGACGAGCACGGCCATGATCCGTAGACCCTCACTCGTCCACCTCCTCCGCAGTAAGCCCAACACCCAGGGCCATCGTCACCAGCGACTCTCTCGGGGTCGATCGGGCCAGGTTCAGGCACAAATTAGGTGCTCGTGCCTAACTTTGCGACAACGACGAGAGGAGCGGGCAGTGGGCACGATCAGCGGTTCCTCGGCGCGCGCGGTCGAGACGCCGATCGAGGACACCTGGACGACCGTCGAGGACGTCTTCTGCGCAGCCCAGCGGCAGGGCGACCCCGAGCAGCGGGTAGAAGCCGCCTGACCGCCAATATCCGGGGCAGCGCCGAGGGGCTCGGCAGCGCAGCACTTGTCGCGGCCATCACTCTGTACGCCGCGTTCAACGCGGGCGGCTACTTCCCCGACACATTCGGCGTCATCGCGGCGGTTCTGCTGCTGGGACTCGCGCTGCGGGTGGCCGTCGTGGAACGGCCGTTCGCGGGTTGGAGCCGGCGCTTGGCGCTGCCGGCGGCGGCGCTCGCGCTGTTCGCCGGCTGGTCGCTGCTGTCGGCCGCTTGGTCCGGCGCCGCCGGCCGGACGCTGCTCGAGGCCTGCCGGGTCCTCCCGTACCTGCTGGCGCTGCTGGTCTTCAGTGCGTCGCCGCGGTCGCCGCTCCGGCTGCGGCGCGCCGCGGGCGGACTCGCACTCGCGGCCTTCGCCGTGGCGGTCGCTGCCCTCGCGAGCCGCCTGGCTCCGGATGTCTTTCCCACCTCGGCGAATATCCAGCCAGACCGCCTCTCGTTCCCCCTGACCTACTGGAACGCGCTTGCGCTGCTGGCCGGCATCGGCCTGGTCATCTGCTTCGCGTTCGCCGCCGAGACCTCCGGCGCACGCGGCGCGCGGACCATTGCCTCGGGGGCCGTACCGCTGCTTGCGGTCACGCTGCTCCTCACCTATTCGCGCGGTGGTGTTGCGATCACCGTGCTGATGCTCACGATCTACCTGGCCCTCGCCCGACCGCGCGGCGCCGTCGCCGCGCTCCTTGCAAGCGCGCCGCCGGCGGCCGTCGCGCTGATCGCTGCGTACCGGGCAGACTTGCTGGCGTCCGCCGACCCCACCACCGCAGCCGCGGCGGCACAGGGACATCGGGTGGCCGCAGTGGTCATCGCGTGCACGGTGGCGGCCGCCGCGTTCCAGATGCTTCTCATCGCGCGTGTGGAAGCGCGGCTCGCGGTCCCGGCCGCGCTCGCGTGGCGACTGCAGGAGCGCCGCACGCGATGGATTCTGGCCGTCGTCTGTGCGGCCGTGATCGCGGTCCCCGTGATCCGCGCGGTCGCGCATCAGGTGAACGACTTCTCGGCGCGACCGTCGGCGGCGGCACTTGCCGACACGCGCCAGCGGCTGAGCGACCCAAGCAGCAACGGGCGCGTCCAGTACTGGCGAGCAGCGCTCGACGGATTCCGGGGGTCGCCGCTGAACGGCACCGGCGCCGGCACCTACCAGCTCGACTGGTGGCGCTACCGCGCAGTCGCGCAGACGGTCACCGAGGCCCACTCGCTCTACCTGCAGAC
>JAVHVL010000611.1:0-8358 GCA_032160565.1 Pseudonocardiales bacterium
CCTGAGTCAGGTCGGCCGGTGCGCATCGACACCACGCTGTACCTGCCTGCCAAGACACCCGCGCCGGCCGTCCTCCTGGCACATGGGTTCGGTGGATCGAAGACCGACCTGGACCACGAGGCGAGGACGCTCGCACACGGTGGCTACGTCGTTCTTGCTTACACCGCAAGGGGATTCGGTGCTTCCGGCGGCTTGATCCACCTCGACTCACCGTCCTACGAGGTACGCGACGCGAGCCTGCTCGTGAGTTATCTGGCCGCCTTGCCGCAGGTAGAGCGCAGAGCGGGCAGGCCGCGGGTCGCGGTCGCGGGCGCGTCCTACGGCGGAGCGCTGGCACTGTTGCTCGCGGCGACCGACCCTCGCATCGAAGCCGTCGGAGCCGACATCACCTGGAACGACCTCGCCAGTGCGCTGTTCCCGAATGCGGCGGGATCGGCGCCTGGCGTGTTCAAGAAGTTGTGGGCGGGGTACCTGTTCGGGTCGGCGAGCCGATCCCCGTCGGACCGGCTGCCGGTGAGCCAGTGCGGTCGTTTCGCCCCCGACCTCTGTGCGGCCTACCAGCGGGCGGCGCAGACCGGCCGCCCGGACGCGCGCATGCTCGCCTTGCTGCGCGCATCCAGCCCAGCCACGTCTCTCGGGCGGATCACCGCGCCGACGCTGCTCAGTCAGGGCGAGCAGGACTCGCTGTTCCCGCTGACCGAGGCTGACGCGAACGCACGGGGCATCTCCGCGCACGGCACCCCGGTGCGGGTGGTCTGGCGAGCCGGAGGTCACGACGGCGGCGACGGTTCGGGGGCAGCGACCAGCGCGCTCAGCACGTGGCTGGGCGATGTCTTCGCCGGTCGGGTGCACGGCCGTCAGCAGTTCTCGGTCGCCGAGCAGGGGGCCGCCCTGTCGGCCACGAGCGGGCTGGCCGTTGGGCAGACGCTGCAGGTCGACTCCTATCCGGGGCTGGCCGGCGCGCCCCGTCCGGAAAGCACGGTGGTGGTGCACGGGGCTGCGCAGGTCGTGTCGGCGCCGGCCGGCGGCAATCCCTCGGCGGTGACGACCCTGCCCGGGATCGGTGGCGCGCTCGGCCAAGCCGCTCAGTTCACCCAGCTCGGCGACCTGAAGGCGATCCCTGGTCAGGAGGCGGGTTTCGTTTCCGATCGCCTCTCTGGCCGGCTGCTCATCGCGGGGGCGCCGACGGTCACCCTGACGGTAACCACCCGCACGAGCACCGATGCCACCCTGTTCATCGGGCTGCATGATGTGGCCCCCGACGGCACGGACGTGCTGCCGTCCGGACTCGTCGCGCCACTGCGGCTGACGGGCTTGCGCCCCGGGGTGCCGCACACCGTTACCGTCCGACTTCCTGCTGTGGCGCGCAACGTGCCGGCCGGGCACCGATTGCGGTTGTCGGTTGCCACCACGGACCTCGCTTACCAGCTGCCGACCGATCCACGCGAATACACGCTCGCGCTGGCGCGAAGTGCGGCTCCGATCACGATCCCGACGGCGAGCGGGCGCGTACTGCATCCCGGAAACCCCGTGGCCTGGCTGGTGGCCGGCCTTGCGACGATCTTGCTGCTCGGGGCCGGAGTGCCGCTGATCATCGCCCGACGCCGTCGCACCCTGCGCGTGCTACCCGAGCTCGCCGGCGTCCCCATATCCATCTCGGGGCTGGTCAAGGAGTACGCCGACGGCTACCGCGCCGTCGATGACGTGACGTTTCGGGTCGAGGGGGGTCAGGTGGTCGGGTTGCTCGGCCCGAACGGCGCGGGCAAGACGACGACGCTGCGCGTGCTCGTCGGCCTGATCACCCCGACGGCCGGCGAGATCCACGTCTTCGGTGACCCGGTGCGCCCTGGCGCGCCCGTGCTGGCGCGAATCGGAGCGTTCATCGAGGGCCCCGGCTTCCTTCCGCACCTGTCCGGACGCGAGAACCTGCAGCTGTTCTGGTCGGCCACGGGTCGCCCCGACGTGGCGGCCCACTTCGACACGGCGCTCGAGATCGCCGGACTCGGCGCCTCCGTCGACCGACGCGTCAAGACCTACAGCCACGGCATGAAGCAGCGCCTGGGCATTGCGCAGGCGATGCTTGGCCTGCCGGAACTGCTGGTCCTCGACGAGCCGACGAACGGGCTCGACCCGCCGCAGATCGCCGAGATGCGCGAGGTGTTGCAGCGCTACGCCGCCACCGGACGCACCGTGGTCGTGTCGAGCCACCTGCTCGCCGAGGTCGAACAGACCTGCACGCATGTGGTGGTCATGCACCGCGGCCGGCTCGTCGCGGCGGGATCGGTCACCGACATCGCGGGCAGTGGCGGCGTCCAGCTGGTCGTCGACGATCCGGAACACGCCGCCCGGATCCTCGTCGCGGCCGGCATCTCGGCGCGGCCGGTGCCGGCGCGCCGCGCCCTCGAAGACGTGTTCCTGGATCTCATAGGAGGCGATGGGCAATGACGCAGGCTCCGACGCGACGTGGGGTACATGAGCGGCTGGCGACGCTCGGCGCTTCCGCACCGCCGGTGTTCAATCCGCACCGGACTCTTCTGCTGCGGGTGGAGTTCGCGCGCCAGCTCAAGCGCCGGCGCACGCAGTTGGCCGTCCTCGTCCTCGTCGTCCTGCCCATCGTCATCGCGATCGCCTTCAAGGTCGGTGGCCACCCGTCCGACGGCGGAGCGGCTCTCGTCGACCTGGCGTCCACGGGCGGCGCCAACTTCGCGCTGTTCACCGAGTTCGCGTCGGTCGGCTTCTTGCTGGTCGTCATCGTCGCGCTGTTCTGTGGCGACACGGTGGCCAGCGAGGCCAGCTGGGGGTCGCTGCGTTACCTGCTCGCGATGCCCGTGCCCCGAGCACGACTGCTACGGCAGAAGCTGATCGTCGCGCTCACGCTGAGCTTCGGCGCCAATCTCATCCTGCCTGCGTGGGGCATGGCCGTCGGGGAGGTGTTCTTCGGTAACGCGGCGGCCCGTTCCCCATTGGGTGGCACGTTCGCGTTCCACGAGACGCTCTGGCGGCTCGCCATCATCACGATCTACGCGTGTGGTCAATCCCTTGTCGTCGCGGCGCTCGCATTCCTGCTCAGCGTCACCGTCGACAACCCGTTGGGCGCGGTCGGCGGGGCGACCATGCTGGTCGTGGTCTCGAACATCATCGATCAGATCACGGCACTGGACCCGTACCGGCGATTCCTCCCGACGCATTTCCAGTACTCGTGGTTGGACGCCCTCGGCCAGAGCATCGTGTGGGACGACATGCTGCGTGGCACCGGACTTGCCTTGATCTATGCCGCGGTGTTCTTGGCGGTCGCGTGGCTGCGCTTCGACCGCAAGGACATCACGAGCTGAGTAAGCGTCGAGCGGAGGGCGTGGGATTCGAACCCACGATGGGTGTAACCCCATAGCGGTTTTCAAGACCGCCGCCATCGGCCACTAGGCGAGCCCTCCAGGCGCTCGACGGTACCGGATTCCGGGCCTCAAGAGATTGAGGGAGTCCCCAGGAGGTCACGGTGCCAGCAACGCCGCCAGCAACGTCCGCACACACCGACATCCCCGCAAAGAGCACCGATCCCGTCCTGCTCAGCGGCGAGGGCAGCGTCTACCGGCGCGGCCCCGGCTGGGAGGCCGCCTACCACGTCGACGGTCGACGCCGGACCTTTCGTGCGGCGACGTCGCGTAAGGCGCGCGAGCGGCTCAATGAGGTGCTGCGGAAGCTCGAACGTGGCGAAACGCTCCCGGACGAGCGGATCTCGGTGGCCGACTTCCTCGAGTACTGGCTGGCCGCGATCGAGCCGACGATCCGGCCCAGCACGCACGAGCGCTACCGCGAGTGCGTCCGCGTCCACGCGATTCCGGAGATCGGCCGCATCAAGATGGTCCAGCTCAGCCCGATGCACCTGCAAGGGCTCTACGCGAAACGGCTCACGGCTGGCTCCTCCCCCTCGACCGTCCACCATCTGCACCGCACACTCCGCCGCGCGCTAGCAATGGCCGAGCGATGGGAGATCGTCCACCGCAACGTGGCTTCGGTTCGAGGCGGCGTTCGTCGTCGCCATCGTGACCGGTCTACGGCTTGGCGAGCTCCTCGCGCTCCACTGGCGCGATGTCGAGCTCGACGACCATCCCGTTCTGCACATCCGCGGCTCGCTGCAGCGCGCGAACGGCAAGCTGCAGATCCTGGACGCGATATCCGTCTGATTGAGACTCGACACCGTTCACACGGAAGCGCGCAGATGCGCCGATCTGGTTCGGTCGCCGAATGGATACCGGATCAGATCGACCGATGCCGGATTCCGCACGTCGCACCGGACTGATCACTCCCGTCGTGCAGACCCGCCGACCCGAACAATGTGCGCCAAGTCCGGCCACGTATGGATCAAGGCTCGTTGACTCCGCCTCCCTCTATGAGGAACGTCAAACGACGTCCGCGTTGCCGGTCGAGGAGGGATTGACATGCCTGCGTGGTACGTCCACATGGAGTCCGCGCGTCGGACCGCACTGCGTCTAGAGGCCGGGCAGGTCCCGGCGAACTTCCCGATCGATGTCGCCGAAGCGCAGCAGATCGGCGAGATCTGCCATCGCTGGCGCAACTACCTCGCCGTCGGCGCGATCGGGCCCGACCTCTTCTACATGCTCCCCGACTACGCCAACGACAAGAACGGCGACAAGAAGGGCGCCACGATCCGAGAGATCATCGGCTGGGTCATCGGGCTCTGGGATTCGCTCGACCCGTACATCACGCTGTGGGAGAAGACGTTCGGAGCGGTTTCGACCAACAATTCCCAGCTCGCTAGCCAGCTCACCGGTGGACTCGCCACCCAGATCTCCGACATCCTCGCCGAGCTGTCCTCGGCGATGACGACGGCATTCGAAGGTTTGCTTGCATCGTCGGGCGACATCTTCGGCATCTTCAGTTCGGGACCGCCGCAGGCGTTCAAGAACGACGCCTTCTACTGGGCCGACATCTTCCACTACAGGCGCACGTATCAGTTCCCGTTCGTGCTCTACCAAACCGCACGCCGAGCCCTCGACGACGCCACGACCGACCAGGACCGCTACGACGCCGAGTCGCTCATCGCCTTCGCAGTCGGCTGGCTCACCCACTGCGCAACCGACGTCACCGGACACCCGTTCACGAACGCCAAGTCCGCCGGACCGTTCCGCGATCACTGGCAGCGCCACCACCTGGTCGAGCTCCACATCGACTCGCTCAATTACTCCGCGAACCACACCGGCGCGTGCTACGGCGAGATCGGTGAGAGCGCCGTGCATTTCTGGGCCGCGTTCCGGCGCCGCAGCGACGGCCCCTACGCCGGACGCGACGACGCCCCCGCCTACGACTACTTCACCGGCTTCCCGTCGTACCCGACCGGCGACGGGCCGACCGACACGGCAACACGTAAGACTTTCTTCGACCTCGACACCGGCGACCTGCCGGACCACTTGGTCAGCGCGATCCAGGACGCGATGGCCACCGTGCACCCGGACGGCCCGAAGATCCTCGCCCAGGACGCGAACTACTGCACGACCGACGCCAACGGAGTGCTCGACGGCCGGCCGAACACAGACGCGATGGCCGAGATGTGGACCCTGGTCTACACCTACCTGAAGCTGACCGGTACGGGCGCACTCGCCCCGCGCAAGCCACAACCACCCGACGTCTTCACCGACCATTCGTTCCCCAGCCCGCCCGGCAGCGACCACGGCGTAAGCGACGACCCGTCACGCGGCGCCGACGTCGACAGCGACGACAGCTTCCACTGGTACGACCTGCTGCTCGCACTGTTCGCGTGGGCCGAGTACGTGGTGCAGGTTGCGATATGGCTGGCGACGATCATCCCGAGCCTGGCCGCCGATGTGCTGACGTATTGGGCACGCAACTTCGTCTACCTGGCCGAGATCGCCGGCTGGAACCTCTACCTGCTCGCCCGCCGCGCGCTGGTCATGTCCGGCTTCCAGATGCCGAACCCCGAGGAGATCGACTTCAGCCTCACCACGCTCGGCGTAGGCAACTCGGGCTCGGGCTTCGATATCGGCACCGCCCTCGACGACCCGCTGGGATACGGCTCGATCACCCCGACGCTCGACGAGCCGTCCGGACGGGCGACCAGCGTGTCGAGCTACGACAGGGATCGGCTCTACCCGCGCAACGTCGTGCGCGACACCTTCACCATCGATCCGTCGCTCACCGATCTGTTGGGTCTGACGAGGCCGCTGCACTACGCGGGCGACACAGCTGAGTGCCACCCGAGCGCGTGGCTCGCGCCGTGGAAATACCCGCTGCAGAACTGCGCCGGCAACACCGTGCCGACCGAGCTCGGGCCGCCCGTGCACAGCGGGCCATACGTTGCCGGCGACACCGCCACCGTGCTCGTCCCCGGTCCGCTCGGCGACGACTCGGCACGTGCACAGCTCGAAGCCGCGCCGTCACCGCTCGACACGTGGGCAGCATTGAACAACCTGTTCGGACAGGACAAGCACCTCGGTGGCCCGGTCGACTACGGCGTCTATCTCGTCGGCAAGATGGCCGAAGGCATCGACGACGACGAGTTCAGCGTCCCCGACTTCAACCTCGACTCCGACCGAGGTTATGCGTGGAAGACCTGGGACTGGGACCGACATTCACAGGGGCCGCCCACTCCGCCCACTGGAGCGCCGGCGTGGCTGTGCCACGTGCAGTTCGAGGACATCGCCAACCCGCCGGAGGACTGGCACTACCTGCAGCCGTGCACACCGCCGCACTTCTTCCACGCCGACACCGACAACCCCACGCAGGTCGATGCGTCCCACCACATCCTCGAGACGCAGTGGTACGACCCGACCAAGGCACTCCGGATGAACTACCTGCGCAGAGCCGTCGTCCCGGATCCGAAGCCCGACGCACCGGACGTCTGCGATGCCAAACCGCAGGTGCCGGGCAGGGACGGCATCGACTGGAGCAAGCTCGGCATGCGCGGCATGGAGCGGGGAGGTGATCGGTGATGGCAACCGACACGCACCGTGGCAAGGATCCGGCGTCGACCGTCGACACATCAGCGCCGACCTTCGTCCCCGACTCGGCGAACACGCCCGACCCCGCAAAGGTCAAGAAGGTCCTGCGCGACCTCAGCGGCAAGGGCGATAAGCGGCGGCCGAATCGCGAGGACGTCCTGCCGTACCTGCTGATCCGCGACGCTCCCGGCGACCGCGGCGCGCGGCCCGCATGGACGCCGACGCCGTGCTGGGAATCGCCCGACATCCTGCTCATCGATGCGGCGTACGCCGGCGACTTCGATCCGGCACAGTGTGTCGGCAACCCGACGTCGGGGAACACGTACCGCGCGTTCGTACGTGTGTTCAACCTCGGCCGGTTCCCCGCCGTCGGCACGCAGGTGACGCTGTACTGGGTGGATCCGGGCTTCTTCGGGCCGAATTCTGCGGACTACCAGCCTCAGCTGATCGGCGGCAAGTTCGTCGAACTCGCCGACCGGACTCGCCCGGAGTCCGTTCAAGTCGTGGAGATCGCACCGGCGTGGCACATCCCGTACGAGCTGACCGGCCACGAGTGCCTGATGGCAATCGTGTCGTGCCTGGCCGACCCCTGGCGCGGCGTCTTCGACTCGAACAACGACCGGCACGTCGGGCAGCGCAACCTCACCATCGCGGCCGGACACATGCCGATGACGTCGCTGCTGAACATCCTGGGTCAACGCATCCCGCGTGGCGGTGCGTTGCAGGTGCTGCACGGGGGCGAGGCCGTGGTGCCAATGCTGCGCGCAGTGGACGGACGCCACCGCGATGCCGAATCCGTCGTAGCGCCGATAATGGAGCAGATCGCACACGGCGTCACGATTGGTGATTCCGTCCATCTGCTGACCGCGGTACAGCGCGGCTCCGAGGTCGTCGTCGCACCGACCGACGCGATGGCCGATGCAGTTCCGACCATCGATCCCCTCTCGGTGCCGCGCTACCTGCAAGCTGCTGACAGGCAGCTGTTGCGCAACGTTGCGATGACAGGCAGCGGCAACCTGGCGCACGAGGTGCTCGCGACTTCGATGCAGCGCATGCTCGACATCGGCAACCTCGAGGCCGGCTCGATCGCGGCCGCACTCGGTGGCGGAGCCGATGCTTCTCACCTCTTGCGGTTCGTCGCCTCGGACGCAGAAGGCCGCTTCATCGGCGGTTACTCATTGGTTGTCTCACGCTGATGTTGACACCCCGGTCGCTCGCCTACTGGTGGTTGACGCTGGCGCGCGGAGATGTCGCCCGAGCGGGCTTCTCGACCATTTCCCGAGAGCAACACGGGCGCGGCTCGGCTAGCTCGGGAACCGTCGCTATGCCGATGAGCGTGTATCGGAACGTGTCGTCCGTCCCATAGCGTCTCTTGATTGTGAGC
>JAVHVL010000044.1:0-9573 GCA_032160565.1 Pseudonocardiales bacterium
GCCAAGCCGGGAGCGGATGGCCGGCCCCTGAGTGGTGGGGTCCATGCCGAGGATGCGCAGCTGGCCGGACGTCACCGGCGCCACGCAGCCGATCATGCGCATCGTGGAGCTCTTGCCGGCGCCGTTCGGCCCCAGGAAACCGAAGGCCTCGCCCCGGCGAACCTTGAAATCCACGCCGTCGACAGCGGTGAAATCGCCGAAGCGCTTTGTCAGGGCTTGGGCCGTGATGAGTGGTTCGGCTGAATTGCCTGATTGCTGGTCGAGAATGCCGACGGTCTCAGGAGCAGCCACGTCCGCCAAGGCTAGCAATGGGCTGCGACACAGTTCCCTCTTCGACTCGCAGGCCGCTGAGGATCGGCGGCCGCAAGATGCTTGTTAGGTAAACTGCACTCCCGTGATCCGGCTAGAGAACATAACGAAGGTCTATCCGGCCGGTGCCCGCCCCGCGCTCGACGGCATCAGCATGGGAATCGAGAAGGGCGAGTTCGTCTTCCTGATCGGGCAATCCGGCTCCGGCAAGTCGACCGTGCTGCGGCTGCTTCTGCGCGAAGAGCTGCCCACGACCGGCCTCGTGATGGTGGACGGGCGCAACGTCGGGCGCATGGCGGCCCGCAAGGTGCCCGACCTGCGCCGCAAGATCGGCTGCGTGTTCCAGGACTTCCGCCTGCTCCCCAAGAAGACGGTCTACGAGAACGTCGCCTTCGCCCTCGAGGTGATCAACAAGTCGCCGAAGGCGATCCGCCGCACCGTCCCCGAGGTGCTCGAGCTGGTGGGGCTGGAGGGCAAGGCCCAGCGCATGCCCAACGAGCTCTCCGGCGGCGAGCAGCAGCGCGTGGCGATCGCCCGCGCGTTCGTCAACCGCCCGCTCGTGCTGCTCGCCGACGAGCCCACCGGCAACCTCGACCCCGACACCAGTCAGGGCATCATGAGCCTGCTGGAGCGGATCAACCGCACGGGCACCACGGTCGTCATGGCCACGCACGACAACAACATCGTCGATGCGATGCGCCGACGGGTGATCGAGCTGGAATTCGGCAAGATCATCCGCGACCAGTCCCGCGGCGTGTACGGGGTCGGCCGCTGATCGGCCGACCTGCCCCCATCGCGATGCGAACCCCCGAACAGTAAGGAAGTCATGCGCGCCAACTTCGTGTTGTCCGGCGTTGCGGCAGGTATCCGTCGCAACGTCTCGATGACGATCGCGCTCGTGCTGAGCACGTCCATCGCGCTCGCCTTCGTGGGCGCGGCCCTGCTGGCGAACACCGAGATCACCAAGTTCAAGCGCGTCTACGAAGGCAAGATCAACGTCTCGGTGTACCTGTGCGCGCAGAACGAAGCAGGTCACGGCACATGCGCCCACAAGACGACGCCGGCCGAGCAGACCGCGATCGAGACCCAGCTGAATTCCGACCCCGCCGTCAAGTCGGCCACCTTCGTCTCCGAGCAGCAGCAGTACGACCGCGGCAGGGAGATCGAGGGGCCCGCCGTCGCGAAGTACCTCAAGGTCGGCGACCTGCCGGCGTCGTTCACGGTCAAGCTGAACGACCTGAAGAAGGACTACCCGACGTTCGGCAGGAAGTACGCGGCGCTGGCCGGTGTCGGCCAGGTCAACAACCAGTACTCGACGATCAAGACGCTGCTGGACGTGATCGACGGCGCCCGGTGGTTCTCGATCATCATCGCGCTGGTGGTGCTGATCGCGTCCATCCTGCTGATCGCGAACACCATCCAAGTGGCGGCCGCCCAGCGCAAGAACGAGACGAGCATCATGCGGTTGGTCGGCGCATCACGGTGGATGACCGAGATGCCGTTCATGCTCGAGGCCGTCATCGCCACGACGGTCGGCGGGTTGATCTCCGCGGGGCTGGTGTGGATCGGCAAGCACTACGTGCTCGACGGCGTCTTCAAGATCCCCGTGGAGAACGGCGTCATCCCGAACCTCGACATCAACGACGTGCTCGTCGCCAGCGGGGCCGGGCTGATCACCGGCATCGTCCTGTCCGCCATCACCGCGTTTGCGACGTTGCGCCTGTACGTCAGGCTGTAGTCATGCACACCCAGGCGGCGTCGAGCAATCGCGAGACCGGACGCAAGATGATCGCCCAGAACCGCAAGGCCCGGCACGACTACGCCATCCTCGACACCTACGAGTGCGGCATCGCGCTCAAGGGCACCGAGGTGAAGTCACTGCGTCTGGGGCGCGCGTCGCTGGTGGACGGCTTCGCCACGATCGACGACGGCGAGGTCTACCTGCGCAACGTCCACATCCCCGAGTACACCGAGGGGAGCTGGACGAACCACGAGCCGCGGCTCGTCCGCAAACTGCTGCTGCACAAGAGCGAGATCCACCGGCTCATCGGCAAGACGAAGGAGAGCGGCCTGACTCTCGTGCCGCTGTCGCTGTACTTCTCCGACGTCAAGGTGAAGGTGGAGATCGCGCTCGCCCGCGGCAAGAGGTCCTACGACAAGCGGCAGGATCTCGCCCAGCGCGACGCCGCCCGCGACATCCGCAAGGCCTTGGGGCGCCGCGCGAAGGGCATGGACTGACCTTTGCGCGACGAGGAAGTCCCGGGCTGGTGGCAGCGGCTCGGGCTGCCCGGGCTGGCGGACATCCACGTGCACTTCATGCCGCCCCGGGTGCTCGACGCGGTGTGGCGGTACTTCGACGACGCGCACGAGCACTACGGCGTCGCCTGGCCGGTCCACTACCGCACGTCCGACGCGGACCGGCTGGCCACGCTGCGCGCGCTGGGCGTGCGGACGTTCACCGCGCTGGTCTACCCGCACAAGCCGGGGATGGCGGAGTCGCTCGGTGCCTGGGGCCGCGAGTTCGCCGCAGCGACTCCGGGCTGCGTGAGCACCGGGACGTTCTTCCCCGAGCCGAGCGCCGCGGGTTACGTCCGAACCGCGCTCGATGCCGGCACGCGCGTCTTCAAGGCGCACGTGCAGGTGGGGAACTACGGTCCGCGGGACCCGCTGCTCCACGACGTGTGGGGGCAGCTGGCCGAGGCCGGTGTTCCGGTCGTCGTGCACTGCGGCAGCGGGCCACGGCCGGGCTCGTACACCGGTCCGGGGCCGTTCGGCGAGGTGCTCGCCGCACATCCCCGGCTGACGGCCGTCATCGCGCACCTCGGGGCTCCGGAGTACGCCGAGCACCTCGACCTCGCGCAGCGCTACCCGAACGTGCACCTCGACACGACGATGGTGGGCACGCCGTTCATGGCGGAGCGCGCCCCGCTGGGCGCTCAGCTGCTCGCCCGGCTCGCCGATCTGCAGGAGCGAGTGGTGCTGGGCAGCGACTTCCCGAACATCCCGTACGCCTATGCCGAGCAGCTCGCCGCGCTGGAGCGATTCGGGCTCGGCGACGGTTGGCTGCGTGCGGTGTGCTGGGAGAACGTCCTTCGGTTGCTCGGCACGGAGTCGGTGTCAGCGGGCGATCTGGTGGCCGATTAGCTATGGTTTGACCGAATTTCGGGGCGGACTCGAGTTTCGGCGGACGAGAGGCGGGGCGGATGCGCGCAGGCGGCAGCCACCGCGTTCGGTCGGGGCGGCGCGACACGACCACCGCCCAGCTCGACCACCTGGCTCGATTCAGCGGCGCCAGCCTCACCGACGCGGACGTCTTCGGCGGCGGCTTCGAGGTCGCGGCCGTCGGGATGCGCGCGCAGACCGTCGCCTACGGCTACCTGGCCGTCGTCGAGGAGTACGAGCACCCGGCCTGCGGCGCGCGCTGGTGCACCCTGGCGGTGACGCTCCCCAATGCCGTGCCGTTCCTGGCGCTGGACCACCGTGCGGTGCTGGGGCAGCCTGGTGTGCCGGTGCCCGGCCGCTACCCGAGCCGGTCCGGCGACGCGGACCTCGATGCGGCCTACGTCATCACGGCGGACGACGCGCTCACCGTCGGCTCGCTGCTGACGCGGGAGCTTCGGGACGTGCTCGTGCGGCGGCCGATGCAGCGGCTGATGTACTCGGGTGCGCGACTACTGCTGCGAACCTTCGACGGCGCCGAGGCGAACCCCCAGGTCACGGCCTGGCTACGCGGCGTGGCGGGGGCAGTACTGGCGGCCACACCGGGTTTCGTCAGCCGGCTCCGCACCCCGGATGCCGGCCCCGGCGCCCGGCCGTTCCCGCGGGGCCTGCACGGCGCCGGTGACGGGTAGGCGCGCCGCCGGACAGGGCACTCAGCGGCGGAGCGCCCAGAGCCGGCAATCACGAGAGGCGGCGAGGGACTATCCGGGTGCCGAAACCCGTTACTCTAAGGTTCGTTCCCGACTAGGGGGTGAATGGTCTCGACTCCGGACGTCGAGGCAGGAGAAGCGGGCCGAGGTTCGCGTTGCTGCCCTCGTTAAACAAGCGACGCACACAAAAATAAGCGCCGATTCCAATCGCGCTGATTTCGCTCTCGCTGCGTAAGTAGCGAAGCGGATCTGTCAGCCCGGGTCCGTCACCGGCCCGGATGCTGGCATCAGCTAGGTGACTCACCGTCCGCGTCGGTCGCGGATTCGGACGGGACAACTCACAGCGGCTGGGCCCGTCACACCGGCTTGTGTGCATGACCGGTGGGGCCGAGTAGAGGCAGCGCACACTGCGCCCGGAGAAGTCCTGTTGAAGCGACGGAGGACGCGGGTTCGATTCCCGCCACCTCCACTCTAGAGGCCCCGGTTTCCGGGGCCTCTAGTCGTTCCCACCGGAATCGGCGGCTCGTCGTCCACTCAACAGCGCTCCCGCGACCCGATCGCCGAGACGAGGCGTCCGGTGCCGGCAGCCATCGTCCGGTGCCGGCTCGGTTGGGCGCCGCGGACGAGGTCGTTCCAGTACAGCGACCAGGTGCCGGCGACGGCGGTCCGCACGAGCGGGGCAGTGAGCAGTCGTCCGGCGACCGAGACCGAGCGGGGGTGGCGCACGATGCCGCGCTGCACCGGTGCGTTGGCCCGGTGGTGCGCGGTGAGGGGGCGCAGGGACGCCCGGTAGTGGTCCGCCGCGCCCGCCGGGCCGCCGGTCAGGATCGCGCTCGCCGCGGCGCGGCCGCTGGCCATGGCCTGGGCGATGCCCTCGCCCTGCAGCGGATTGATCAGCCCGGCGGCGTCGCCGGCGAGCAGCACCGTGCCACGTGCGGGCACCGTGCCGATCACCCCCATCTTCAGCCAGCCGCCGAGGCGCTGCCCGCCACCGCTTGCAGCATTGGGCAGCGGCCCGGCGGCATTGGGCAGCAGCCCCTGTCGTCGCAGGTGCGCGCAGAAATCGTCGAAGCGCTCACCGGCCTGCCGGGCCAGCACCCGGTCCGCGCCCACGCCTACCCCGAGCCCGATGTTGGCCCGCCCGTCGGCGGTCGGGAAGATCCAGCCGTAACCGGGAAACGGCCGCCACGGCTCGGGTTCCCACAGCAGGATGTGCGGCAGGTCGACCGGCGCATCCAGGTATGCGCGCAGCGCGAAACCCCACAGCGCGCGCTGTGCCTCCACCAGCCCGGCCGCGGCCGCGACCCGGCTCGTCGCACCGTCGGCGCCGATGACCACGCCCGCCAGCAACTCGCCGCCGCCGGCCAGCTGCACCCCGGTTGGTGTACGCGGGTCGCCGCTCAGCCCGACGAACAAGTCGCGCACCGGGCATGCCCCGGCCGCGACGGCGGCGTCGAACAACGCTCGGTCCAGCCCCAGCCGGGAGACCGCCAGCGCGTGGCCCGGGTAGTCGCGCCCCGGAAACGCGGGCAGCAGGACGCGCCGCCCGGACGGTCCGACGACGATCATGTCCCCGACCTGGCGAGCATCCGCGACCGCGACCCCCAGCTCCGCGAGCAGCCGCACTCCGCGCGGCCCGACGAGGTCGCCGCACGCCTTGTCACGGGGGAACGCGCGCCGGTCCACGAGTGCGACCCGCGCCCCGGCCCGCGCCAGGCACAGCGCGGCCGTGCTGCCGGCAGGCCCGGCGCCTACGATGACGGCGTCGAAGCGCGGCACGGCGCGACGCCTTCCAAGGATTGGCGGGAGAGCGAGATGAGTTCCGTAGCCCGGCCGGCGAGCGCGCCGAACGACTTCGCTCGCGAGCTGTTCAGCGGCCTGCCCAACCGGTACGACCTGCTGGCCGAGCTGCTCTCGTTCGGGCAGAACCATCGCTGGCGCGCAGCAATGGTCGACGCCGTTGCCGCGATGGATCCGGCCCCGCGAAAGGTGCTCGACGTGGCTACCGGGACGGGCGGCGTGGCCCTCATGCTCAGCGAGCGTACCGGCGCGTCAATCACCGGGGTCGACCTCACCGAACCGATGCTGCGTCGTGGCCGCGAGCGGATCTCCCGGCGCGGCAAGGCCGACCGCATCCGGCTGCTTATCGCTCGCGGCGAGCAGCTGCCTTTCCCGGACGGCACGTTCGACGCGCTCACCTTCACCTACCTGCTGCGCTACGTCGCCGACCCAGCCGCGACGCTCCGCGAGCTGGCTCGCGTCGTCCGGCCCGGAGGCTGCGTCGCGAACCTCGAGTTCGCGGTACCCACGAACCCGGTGTGGCGCGCCGGATGGGTCGCCTACACGCGTGGCGTGCTGCCGGTGGCGGGGCTGCTCACCGGCGGTCGGGAGTGGTACGAGGTGGGGCGTTTCCTCGGCCCGTCGATCAGCGGCTTCTACCAGCGGTATCCGGTCGGTTGGCTGCACGACGCGTGGCGCGGCGCCGGGCTGGAGGCGGTCGGGAGCAGGCCGATGAGCCTCGGCGGTGGCTTGGTCATGTGGGGGCGCAAGATCGGTGGTTGACCGTCGCGCGTCGATCGGTGCCGCGTTCTACGCGCGCGACGGAGGCCGGCCGGCCGGCTGGTGGACGTTGCTGCACCCGCCGTACACGCTCTGGCACGTCAGCTACGTGGTCATGGGTGCGGCCGTCGCGCCGCGGCTGTCCTGGCCGATGCTCGGCGCTACCGTCCTGGCGTTCTTCCTCGCCGTCGGCGTGGCCGCGCACGCGCTCGACGAGCTGCGCGGCCGTCCTCTCGACACCGCCATCAGCAGCCGGACATTGTGGACCGCCGCGCTGCTTTCCCTGGCCGGTGCGGTCCTCATCGGCGCCTTGGCCGTGCCGCACGCCGGCCCGCTGCTCGTGCCGTGCATCGCGATCGGTGTGCTGCTCGTGCTGGGCTACAACCTCGAACTCTTCGGTGGGCGCCTGCACACGGACATCGGTTTCGCCGCCGCGTGGGGCGCCTTCCCGGTGCTCGTCGGCTACCTGGCCCAGGCGCCGCCGCTGACCCGACCAGTCACCGCGGGTGCGCTCTGCCTGGCGCTGGCCGCCACCGGGCTGTCCTGCGCGCAACGACGCCTCAGCACACCGGCCCGGGCCCTGCGCCGCCGCATATCGAGCATCGACGGCGTAATCACCCTGTCCGACGGCACACAGCGCCCACTGGAGCGCGCCACGCTGCTGGCACCGCTCGAAGCAGCACTCAAGACGCTGTCGATCACCATGCCGCTGCTCGCCGTCGCGCTCCTACTCGCGCGTGCCAACGCATGACGCCGTTTCGTCCGCTCCGTTCGATCGCACCCGGATAGTGTCGATGGATGAAACGGGGGACGACGGTGCCTGCGAACCGCGGCGTGGATGACCGGCTACGGCGGATCGATGCCATCGCCGACGTCGCGCTCAACAAGCTCGGGATCGGCGACCTGCTGCACGAGATGCTCGACGGCGTCCGCGACGTCATGCAGGTCGACACGACCGCCGTCCTGCTGCTGGACGCCAGCGGGCGCTACCTCGTCACCGCCGCCGCTCGCGGCCTGGACGAGTCCGAGCGGCAGCGTGCACACATTCCGGTGGGGCAGGGCTTCGCCGGGCGGGTGGCCGCCGAGCGGCGCCCGGTGCTGATCGACCCGGTCACCGCGGAGAACGTGATCAACCCCGTCCTGGTGCGAAGCGGGATCCGCGCCATCCTCGGCGTCCCGCTGGTGGCGGACGGCAAGCTGGTCGGCGTGCTGCACGTGGGTACGCGGCAGGCGCAGCGGCAGTTCGCCGACGAGGACATCGAACTGCTGGTCCGCGTCGCCGAGCGCGTCTCCTCGGCCACTCGCATTCGCTTGGACCTCGAGGACCGCGCCGCGGTCAAGGCACTGCAGCGCAGCCTGCTGCCGTCGCAGCTCCCGGCGGTCCCGGGGCTGGATCTCGCGGCCCGCTACGTCCCGGGGGAGGGGAGCGTCAGCGGCGACTGGTACGACGTGTTCAACCTCCCCGGCGGCCGGGTGGGGCTGGTGATGGGCGACGTCGCCGGGCACGGGCTGCGGGCGTCCGTCGTGATGGGGCGGCTGCGCAGTGCGCTGCGGGCCTACGCGCTGGAGCATGACGACCCGGCGTACGTGCTGCACCGCCTGGACATGAAGATCCACTACTTCGAGGCCGGCGCGATGGCCACGGCGCTGTACGCCGTCACCGAGGCGCCGTTCGACCGGATCCGGATCTCCTCGGCCGGCCACCTGCCGCCGATGTTCGTCGCGACCGGCGACGCCGAGGCCCACCTCACCGACGTGCCGCCGGACCTGCCGCTGGGCGTCGACCCGAGCGCGCTGCGGCGCAGCACCACCGTGCGGCTGCCCGTCGGCTCGTCGCTCGCCCTCTTCACCGACGGCCTCGTCGAGCGCCGGACCGCTGCGGCCGACGCGGACGTCGACCCGATCGACCACGGCCTGGCCGAGCTGGCGCGCGTGCTGCGCCCGGGCAGCGCCGAGTCCGCCTGCACGCGCGTGATGGACCATCTGCTGGCCGTGCAGGCGCCGGATGACGACGTGGCGCTGCTCGTGCTGGCCCGCACCGCGCTCCCGAGCCACCGCGGTGACGTACCGTAATCAGGTGTTCCGCAGGCTGCGATTCGCCCTCACGCCGGGCTGGATCCTGCTGCATCTGATCACGATCGCGCTGCTGGTCACGATGGTGCAGTTGGGGCGCTGGCAGCTCGCCGTCTCGGAGTCCAAGCACTTCAACCTGCAGAACTTCGGCTATGCCGTCCAGTGGTGGGCGTTCAGCCTGTTCGTCGCCGCGATGTGGGTGCGGTTCCTGCTGGACGCGCGCCGGCGACCGCATGGACAGGCACCCGTCGAGTCTGCTGCCTCACAGCCAGCTGAGCCCCCTGCAAGCCCTGACCCGCCCGTCCCCTACCGTCGCTACGTCATGCCGCAGAGTGCGGACGCCCCGGCACCCGCCGGCGACGCCGAGCAGGCTGCCTACAACGACTACTTGGCGAAGCTAGCCGAGGACGCCGCGACGCGAAGCGGCGGCGAAGGGACGGCCCGATGAGCGGCACGGCGACCCAGCCGGTCAAGGACAAGGTGGCCGGCGCGCTGCTGCGCTACCGCATCATGGCCTTCGCAACTGGCACGGTGCTGGTGCTCGGCACGATCGCGCTGATCCTGCAGAAGGTGGCGCACGTCAAGCACCTGGACGGCCCGAACGCGATCCTCTGGGTCACGCACGGCTACCTGTTCCTCATCTACCTGATCGCCACGCTGCAGCTCGGGCTGCGGCTGCGGTGGAACGTGGTGCGGCTGGCACTGGTGATGCTGGCCGGCACCATCCCGACGATGTCGTTCGTGGCCGAGCACTTCGTCACCC
>JAVHVL010000057.1:0-3579 GCA_032160565.1 Pseudonocardiales bacterium
GCCGCGGCGGTGGTCGGTCTGGGCATCCTGTGCGGGCTCGCGGGGATGGCGGCGACGATCAACATTTCCCAGCCCACCAGCAGCGCCCTGGCCAGCGCCGGTGCGTACACCGACGGGCTGCACGCGCTGGAGGCAGGCGGTTTCTCCAGTGGCACACTGACCGCCGTCCCGATCTGGGTGCCGCACGCGGCCGACGCCCCCGCGATCGTTGCCTCGTTGGACAAGGTGTCCAGCCTGCGCGGCGCCGTCACCTCGACGGCTCCGACCTGGCGGCCGGGTGGCAGTGCCGTCGTGATCGCGCTGCCGCAGCACGAGATCGGCAGCTCCCAGGGCGGCACGTCGCTCAGCGACATCAGGCACACCGTGCCACGCGGCGCCCTGGTGGGTGGCGAGGGCGCGTTGAGCATCGACGAGGTGAACTCGACGTACGGAGCGTTCCCGCTGTTGTTCGCGATCGTGGCGATCGTGACGTTCCTGCTGCTGGCGCGGGGGTTGAAGTCGATCCTGTTGCCGGCCAAGGCAGTGCTCCTGAATGCCTTGTCGGTCGCGGCGTCCTACGGGATCCTCGTGCTGGTGTTCCAGCACGGAGTCGGCATGCAGGCACTGTGGGGCACGAGATCCTACGGCGCGGTCGACGCCACCGCCCCCGTGCTCATCTTCGGATTCCTGTTCGGTGTCTCGATGGACTAAGAGGTGTTCATCCTGTCCCGGGTCCGGGAGGGCTATGACCGCACCCGCTCGACGCACGACGGCATCGTCGAGGGCGTCTCACGTACCGGACGGCTGGTGACCAGCGCAGCGCTGATCCTGTTCTTCGCGCTGGCCTCGCTGTCCACGGCGAACGACATCACGGTGCGGCAGATCGCGGCCGGGTTGGCGGCCGGGGTCCTGCTGGACGCGGTGGTGGTCCGGATGCTGCTGCTGCCCGCGCTGGTGTCGCTGTTCGGCAAGTGGAACTGGTGGCTGCCGGACCGGGCGGCACGCCTGCTGCGCCTGCCTACCGGCGAACAGGATGAGCGGCGAGAGCCCGAGCGGATCCCGGTCACGGTCGGGGATGCCTGAGCCATGCGGGTCCTGGTAGTCGAAGACGATCGGGCCATGGCCGAGTCCCTCTCGTGGGGGCTGGCGGCCGAGGGCTACGTCGTGGATCTCGCGGACAACGGCGAGGACGGGCTGTGGAAGGCCCGCGAGACCGCCCACGACGTGATCATCCTCGACGTGATGCTGCCCGGCCTGGACGGCTACCAGATCTGCAGGCAGCTGCGCGAGCAGGGGCTGTGGACACCGATCCTGATGCTGACCGCGATGGATGAGGACCTCGACCACGCCGAAGGGTTGGACAGCGGGGCGGATGACTACCTGGCCAAACCGTTCTCCTACCCGATCCTGCTCGCGCACCTACGGGCGCTGACCCGGCGCGGGCTGGGGGAGCGGCCGGCGGTGCTCACCGCCGCCGGCCTCACCCTCGACCCGGCCAGCCGCGCCGTCACCCGCAACGGAGTCCCGCTCGACCTGACCAGCCGCGAAATCGCCGTCCTGGAACACCTGATGCGGCGTAAAGGACATGTCGTGTCCAAGACCGAACTGCTCGACCACTGCTGGGACGCGGCCTTCGACGGCGGTCCGGCTGTGGTCGAGGTTCACGTGCACCGGCTGCGCCGCAAGATCGACCCGACCGCCGGGCTGCCGGTGATCATGACCCTGCGCGGCCAGGGGTACTTCATCCAGGACGACGCGCATGCCGGCTAGCAGCCTCGTGCGGCCCGTCGGACGGCTGCGGCCCGGACGCCGCTCATTGCGCAGCCGCGTCACCGCCGTCGCCAGCCTGGCCATCACCGTGGCCGTCGTGCTGGGCGTGCTGGTCATGTACCTGCTGCAGATGAACTCGGTCCACCGCACGATCGACAGCCAGCTGCGCACCTACGCCACCCAGATCGCCCAATCAGCGAGGAGTGGCAGGTTCCCCAAGCCGCTGGCGCCGTCCACCCTGGACTCGAACGCCGAAGCGCAGGTCACCGCCGCGGACGGAGCCGTGCTCGCCTCGACCGGCACGCTGGCCGGGCTCCCGGCCGTCTACGCCCTCCCCGCCGGATCAGGAACGCCGGTGCGGCAGAAGGCCGCCGACGGAATCGTTCCGAGCGAGATCCGTGTCGTCGCCGTGCGAGCCACAGTCGGTGGACGGCCCGTCGTGATCATGACCGGCACGTCGACCGATCTGCTGAAGCAGGTCGACTCCCAGTTCGTGCGACACCTGCTGTGGGGTATGCCGATAATCCTCGTGCTCGCCGCGGGTGCCGTATGGCTGGTGGTCGGGCGTGCGCTGCGGCCGGTGGAGAAGATCCGCCATGCCGTCACGGACATCACCTCCGCCGACCTGTCCCAACGCGTCCCCGAACCAGGAACCTCGGACGAGATCGGGAACCTGGCCCACACGATGAACGACATGCTCCACCGTCTCGACGCGGCAGCGACAAAGCAGCGTCGCTTCGTCGCGGACGCCTCCCACGAGCTCCGCAGCCCGCTCGCCGCAATCCGCACCACGCTCGAGGTCGGCCTCGCCCACCCGGACATGGCGCCCTGGCCGGTCATCGCCGAACGCGCCGCCCAGCAGGCCGAGCGATTGGAGGAGCTGATCCAGCAGCTGCTACTGCTCGCCAAGGCCGACGAACGCCAGCTGGCGGTTCACCAGCAACTGGTGGACTTGAGCGCGGTCCTGCGTCACGTCGTCGCCAACACCCCGACCAGCCACCTCGACATTGCCGTCGAGGCGGCAGACGGCATGGCCACCGTCGGCAACCCCGAGCACCTGCAGCGCCTTTTCCGCAACATCGTCGACAACGCAGTCCGCTACGCCCGCAGCAGTGTCCTCATCACAGCCGAAACGACCGCGGACGGGGTACGCGTCGAGATCGACGACGACGGACCCGGCATCCCGAGCGCCGACCGGGAACGCGTCTTCGACCGGTTCGTGCGGCTGGACAACAGCCGCGAACGCAGCAGCAGCACCGCGGGCCTCGGCCTGGCGATCGCCCGCGAAATCGCCGTCGCCCACCGAGGCCACGTCGTCGTCGTCGCCGGGGCCACCGGCGGCACCAGAATGATCGTGACGCTGCCGCTGGCGCCGAGCAGCGCGCCGCTCAGGCCAGGAGCGCGCGGACGCGCGGGATGACTTCGGTGCCGTACAGCTCGATGTTGCTCATCATCGCCCGGTGCGCGAGGCCGGGCATGCCGTACTTCAGGTCGAAACGGTTCGCGCCCAGCACCGTGAGATTGGTCGCGATCTTCTGCGCGACGGTTTCCGGCGACCCGACGTAGAGCGCGCCCTGTGGCCCGACCTCGTAGCTGAACGAGTCCTTGGTCGGGACGGCGAATCCGCGGATCTCGCTGTAGCGGCGGATGGTCTCCAGGTAGTGCGGCCAGAACTCGTCGCGGGCCTGCTCGTCAGTGGCGGCGACGTGGCCGGGGGAGTGCACGCCGACCGGGAGCGGCGCCCGTCCGAAGCGCTGCAGGGCTTGCTGGAAGAGCTGGGAGAACGGAGCGAACCGCGCCGGATTGCCGCCGATGATCGCGAGCATCAGC
>JAVHVL010000059.1:0-2712 GCA_032160565.1 Pseudonocardiales bacterium
CGTCCTCATCCATCTCCTCGATCGCGGCGCTGTTGGCGTAGCCGGCGTTGTTGACGACCACGTCGAGTGCCCCGAACGCGTCGACAGCCGCCTGTACCGCGGCCCGCGCGGCCACGGGATCGGTGACATCGAGCGCGGCCGCCCGACCACGATCGCCGAACCCGGCGAGCAGATCGGTCAGCTGCTCAGGGCGCCGGGCGGTCGCCAACACCCGGTCGCCGCTCTCCAGAACCGCTCGCGTGAGCTCGAGCCCGAACCCCCGCGAGCTGCCCGTGATCAACCATGTTCTGCTCATCAGACATCTCCGATCTAATTAAACAACCGGTTATATAGGGAGTCTTCCAGATCCGATGCACCATGTCAATAACCGGTTAGATAGATAGAATCAGCCCGGTGGCGAGCGATAGCCGACCCGAACGGACCCGCAACGCAGCACGCACCAAGCAGCGGCTCCTCGACGCGGCGCGCGACGAGTTCGCCGAGTACGGCATCGCCGGCGGCAGGGTCGAGCGGATCGCGGCCGCCGCCCGATGCAACAAAGCGCTGATCTACGCCTACTTCGACAGCAAGGACGCACTGTTCGCCGCGGCCTTCGCCGCGCACGTCCAGGCCCACCTGGACCGCGTCAACTTCGACGGCACCGACCTCCCCGCCTACGCCGGACGCCTATTCGACATCTTCGAAGACGACCCAGCCGTCATCCGACTGGCCTCGTGGTACCGCCTCGAGCGCTCCAACGGCCCGGGACTCCCTGCCGTGATCTCCGCGAACCAGACCCGGCTGGAAAAGCTGCGCCAAGCTCAAAGCGAAGGCAAATTGACGGATCGATGGGACGCAACCGCAATCCTCGTCCTCGTCCAATCGATCGCCAGCGCCTGGGCAACACTGAACCCAGAGTTCAGCGCGACCACAGCCCCCGACCGCACGACAAGAAGACTCGCCGTCATCGACGCCGTCTCACGACTAATCGCACCCGACTGACCGAACAAAGGCGAGTGAGCCGCCTGTTCGTCGCGGAAGCTCGGAGGGGATTCGCGACGAATACGGCCGGCTCGCCGCTGATCCGGCAACCAGCGACATCGTGGCAATTCTGGGCGCGGTGCGTAGGCAGAGCCGACCGATCGAAGGCCTCTCGGGACGATCGTTTCGCGCGAAAAGCAGAGTCACGGTCTCGTCGTCGCCAACCTCGGCCATGGCGACCCCGACCGGACAAACGCAGCCATTGGACTCGCGGCCACGGTGATGCCCGCGCGATGACCGTTGCAGGTCTCGACCGGGACGCGGCATCGGTCCCGCAAATCGCCAGAAGCAGGACGGGTCCCATCGGCGGTGTGAACCGGAAGCTGACGGCGCCGCGGTCCGCGCTCGCTTCCGTCCCGATGCGATCGCCCGAGCGCCGGTACGGCGCGTGCCCGCTCGGGACGACACCGAGGCGTCGCGTGCGGCTGGACCTGCGCGCTCGCTTCCACCTCTCAATAGAGGTGCGCGCGCCCGGGGCGCCCGCCCGCGCTGTCGTCGCCCGGGTTCATGGCTGCACGGCGTCTGATGGGGACGCAGACAGTCGATGGTTCGGCTCGTCAAAGAGCGCCTGCAAATACGCGGGTTCTCTTGGCGTGAGTGACGAGCGGTGTCGCGCGACTGTCCATTCACTGTCCAAAGTACGCCCCAGAATCAGACGCACTAGCGAACGGACCACACGAAGAAACCCGCTCGTCGAGCGGGCATCCGACGAAGCGGCTGATGGGACTCGAACCCACGACCTTCTGCACGGCAATCGTCTGCGATTTCCGTATAAACGCTTGCTAGAGCGGTTTGTGTCTGAATCCGATTACCGGGAATTACCGTGGATTCGGCCGTTATTGGTCCCCCAATGGTCCCCCGAGCGACTTGACCAGATGCCCGCGGGCATCCACGTGCCGGGCTTGCGAGGATCCGCGTGACCGTCACAAGAGGGCGGCGCCGGGACCAGCGGTGCGCGATTCGCGAGGCGGACGACTGGGTCGCCGCTGCTCATCTCTGGCGGTCGAATCCGAAGTCGATGGTGCTTCCCAAGTCAGGCGAGAGAGCAGCGACGGACCGACCGGGACTCAGCAGCTTCCCAGCCTGCTCACAGCTGAGCCTTAGGGCATCCCAGCAGCCTCCGTCGTGGCAGCTAGACCCAAAGGAGATTGCAGATGCCAACTCGGAGACTGACTAAGCCCCTCGCCATCGGCGCTGCGATCGTTGTGATCGCAGGCGGCGTCTATGGAATCGCCGGCGCAACCTCAAGTAACAGCTCAGCCGGTGCCGGTGCCGGTGCCGGACAAACGGCGAAGGCAGGATTTACGGCGAGGGCGGGATCCAACGCGCGGTCCGGGCCGGCCGCCGGAGGCGTAGTCGGCACGGTCAGCAGCGTGCCGACGTCGAGCTTCACGGTGTCGACGTCAGCGGGTCAGAAGGTGACCGTCAAGAAGACGTCCTCCACGACATACCGGAAGGGGACGAGCTCGACCTCGGCGCGTGCGATCAAGAAGGGCAAGGCTGTCCTCGTGCTTGGGACGACCAATGGAACGACATCACGGCGACTCAGATCGTCGTGCAACCGGCCAGCGGCGGATCTCCAGCTTTCTCGCCGTCAAAGGTGGTCCCCTTCAAGCGCGGAGCACCGAGCACGTCCAAGCAGGACGGCAAGATCCCGGCGAACTACAGCGAGGGCTCGGGGACGATCGTCGG
>JAVHVL010000105.1:0-8918 GCA_032160565.1 Pseudonocardiales bacterium
GCTCGCGCGCGCCGCGGGCACCTCGTTGTGCATCTACACCCCGAGGTGACATCAGCGGCCCCGCACGTCGGGCTCATCGTCGGCAAGGCGGTCGGCGGGAGCGTCGTGCGGCACCAAGTGAGCCGTCGGCTGCGCGCCGAACTGGCGCACCGCCTGCAACGACTGCCGGAACACAGCGGCGCTGTGGTGCGCGCGCTGCCCGGTGCCGGCCGGGCCACCTCGTCGGACATCGCGGCAGATCTGGACGCGGCGCTCGATCGGCTCGTCGGGAGCCCGCGGTGAGCGCGCCGGCCCGTGCCGCACTCGCGGTGATCCGGTTCTATCGGACTTTCATCAGCCCGGCGCTGCCGCCCTCGTGCCGGTACACGCCGTCGTGCAGCGCCTACGCGGCCGAGGCGATCGAGCGCTTCGGCTTGGGCCGCGGCGGCTGGCTGGCGCTGCGCCGGCTGCTGCGCTGCCACCCGTTCCACGCCGGCGGGCACGACCCCGTTCCGCCAGTCGTTTCCCCATCCGGCCGCAACTCGTCGATTCACGTGGCGCGGGCCTCGCACCGCACCGCCTAGGAGAAGAAGTTTAGTGCTCAACTTCCTGTACACCGCAGTGTCCTGGGTGCTGCTGCGATGGCACGACTTCTTCAGCCTGTTCCTGGACAAGAACAGCGGGTTGAACTGGGCACTGTCGATCGTCTTCCTCGTCGTCACCGCGCGCATCCTGCTGTTCCGGCTGTTCCTCAAGCAGGTGCACTACCAGCGGCACATGCAGGAGATGCAGCCGAAGATCCAGGCGCTGCGCGAGAAGTACAAGAACGACAAGGCCGAGATGCAGCGGCAGATGATGAAGCTGCAGCAGGAGCAGGGGTTCAACCCGCTGTCGGGTTGCCTGCCGATGTTCCTGCAGATCCCGATCTTCATCGGGCTGTTCCACGTGCTGCGCCACCTGTCCAACTCGGTGACCCGCCCCCCCGGGGACCCGCGCAACACGCTGTACTCGTTCACACAGGACGAGACCTTCAGCGCGGCCAAGGCCAAGCTGTTCGGCGCTCCGCTGGCAGGGCGGCTGACCGACTCGGCGGCCCAGATCAAGCTGTTGGGCGGCGACCTCACCACGACCCGGATCGTGATCGTGCTGTTGGTCATCTTGAGCGCGGGCGCCACCTACATGACGCAGCGCCTGGTCCGCTCCGGCCAGACGACGGAGCCCGAGGGCACCGCGGCCACCATCCAGAAGCTGATGCTGTACTTCATTCCGGTGACGACGCTCGGCTCCGGGCTGTTCTTCCCGCTGGGTGTGCTCCTGTACTGGTTCACCAGCAACACGTGGACGATGGGTCAGCAGTTCTACATCAACAAGTTCCACCCGCATCCGGACAAGTCCGCGCCGCCCGCCGGCGAGTTGGGCAAGACCCTTGCGCCGAAGCCCGGGCAGCGTCCGACGCGCACCAAGGGCAGCACCACCTCGCTGGTGAAGCCCGCAGCGGAGTCGGCCACCCCAGAGGCTGTCAGCGACGAGGAGGCGGCCGCACCGCCGCCGCGCACCGCACCCCGCCCCGGACAGCGCCCCAACCGTCCGGGTGGCAACCGGCCACCGGCCAAACGTCCGAGTCAGGCGAAGAAGCGGCGCTGAGCGGAGCTCCACGCGCCCCGGCCCCGGCCGGCACATACCGAGAACGTCGAGAGGAACGACCACTGTGAGTGACACCGAGGTCATGGCGGACAACGCCGCCGCCGCTACCGGTCCCGAACAGGACGACAACGCACTGCTGGTGCAGGAGGGGGACATCGCGGCCGACTACCTCGAGCGCCTCCTGGACATCGTCGACTACGACGGCGACATCGATCTGGACGTCGAGAACGACCGCGCCATCGTCGCGATCGTCGGCACCGACCTGAAGCCGTTGATCGGGCAGCGCGGCGAGACCCTCGATGCACTGCAGGAGCTGACCCGCCTGGCGGTGCAGCAGAAGACGGGAGCGCGGAGCCGGCTCATGCTCGACATCAGCGGGCACCGGCAGGCGCGGCGCGAGGAGCTCGCGAAGCTGGCGCGGGAGACGGCCGCCGAGGTGCTCGAGTCCGGCGAGTCCGCCCGGCTGGCCCCGATGAACCCGTTCGAGCGCAAGGTGGTGCACGACGCCATCGCGGCCATCGACGGTGTCCACAGCGAGTCCGAGGGCGAGGAGCCGAGCCGGCGCGTCGTCGTGCTCACCGGCGCGTGATCTCGCGGCGGCGGCGGACCGGAGCGCCGGCCTGCCGATGACCGCCGCCCTGCCTGAACCCTCGACCGCTGTCGCGACGCTGTTCGGTGACCGGCTGGACCTCGCGAGGCGCTACGCCGACCTGCTGGCGGCGGACGGGTTGACCCGCGGGCTGCTCGGCCCCAGAGAGGTGCCGCGGATCTGGGAGCGGCATCTGGCCAACTGCGCCGTCGTGACCGAGCTGCTGCCAGCGGGTGCCAGGGTGGTCGACGTGGGCAGCGGCGCCGGGCTGCCCGGCTTGGTGCTTGCCATCCGCCGGCCGGACCTGCAGGTGGACCTGGTGGACAGCCTCCAGCGCCGGACCGATTTCCTCTCCGACGCCGTCGCTCGCCTGGGTCTCCAGGATCAGGTACGGGTCGTTCGAGGTCGAGCAGAGGACCCGCTCGTGGCCAGTTCGGTCGGTGATGTCGAGTGGGTTACCGCGCGGGCGGTAGCGCCACTGGACCGGTTGGTGGGATGGTGCCTACCACTGCTGAGTGCAGGGGGACGATTGCTCGCCATCAAGGGCGCGTCAGCGCAGGCCGAGGTCAATGAACACAGCAGCACCGTGCGTCGACTGGGTGGGGTAGACCTTGCCGTTGTGCGTTGCGGGGTCGGGGCGATCGAGGAACCCACATCGGTCATCGTCGTGGCCCGGGCAGCGGCACGCGTGAAGAGAGGACGGACATGACCGAGTCACCGACGTCGATAGATGGGGACGCGCCCGTGGCTGATCCGGACGCCTCGCCGACCGAGGCGCCACCTGTTTCACGTGAAACATCGGCCGCGGATGGTGCAGGCGACCAGCGCCATGTTTCACGTGAAACTGAGTTCGACACGCCGATCGCCCGCGAAGCGGCCCAGGCGGTGCATGTCCTCAATGTCCGGCAGGAGGAGTGGCCGCGCCCGACAGCAACCCGGGTCATGACGATCGCGAACCAGAAGGGCGGCGTCGGTAAGACAACCACCGCCGTGAACATCGCCGCGGCGCTGGCGCTGCACGGACTACGGGTGCTGCTGCTGGACCTCGACCCGCAGGGAAATGCGAGCACCGCACTCGGGGTGGACCACTCTGTGGGCACCGCCTCGATCTACGACGTGCTGCTCGGCGGCCGGCCGATCGGCGAGGTCACCACCCAGGTCGAGTTCACCGAGAACCTGCAGTGCGTGCCGGCCACCCTCGATCTCGCCGGCGCGGACATCGAGCTCACCTCCCAGGTCGCGCGTGAGTACCGGCTGCAGCGCGCCGTCGCCGCGTTCCTCGATGACGGCGAGTACTTCGACTACATCCTTATCGACTGCCCGCCGTCACTCGGGCTGCTCACCCTCAACGCGCTCGTTGCCGCACGTGAGGTCCTCATTCCGATCCAGTGCGAGTACTACGCACTGGAGGGATTGGCGCAGTTGCTGAACACTGTTGAGCTGGTCCGAGCGCACCTCAATCCCACCCTCATCGTGAGCACGGTGCTGCTCACGATGTACGACAGCCGCACCCGCCTCGCCGATCAGGTGGCCGACGAAGTTCGGGCACACTTCGGCGAGCTGGTGTTGACGCCGGTCATCCCGCGCAACGTGCGGGTCTCCGAGGCCCCCGGCTTCGGCCAGACGGTGATGACCTACGACGCCGGATCGCGCGGGGCGGTCGGGTACCTTCAAGCCGCCCGGGAGATCGCCGAGCGTGGCGCGACACCAGCCGTCCAGCCCGAGCAGAAGGAGTCAGAGGCGTGAGTGAGCGGAACAAGATCCGCCGCGGCGGTCTAGGCCGCGGTCTGGGGGCCCTCATCCCGACGTCCCCCGCCATCGAATCCGATGCTTCCGCCCCGACCGATGTCTACTTCACGGCGGGCAGCGCGACCATGACGGCGGATGCGGCTCCAGCCGCGCCGCAGCTCGACGGCGCCGGAGCGGACGCCTTCGCACCGGATGGCGGCGCGCCGGATGCTCGTGTGCCGGTCCCTGGCGCCGAGTTCGCCGAGATCGCGATCAGCAGCGTCCACCCGAACGCCAAGCAGCCCCGGCAGGTGTTCGACGAGGACGCCCTGGCCGAGCTGACCCACTCGGTGCGCGAGTTCGGCGTGCTGCAGCCCATCGTCGTCCGCAGGGACGCAACCGGCTACGAGCTGGTCATGGGGGAGCGGCGGTTGCGCGCCGCGAGCGCAGCTGGGCTGGAGACCATCCCCGCGATCGTGCGGTCGACGGCTGACGACGCGATGCTGCGCGACGCACTGCTGGAGAACATCCATCGCGCCCAGCTCAACCCCCTGGAGGAGGCGGCGGCCTACCAGCAGTTGCTGGAGGAGTTCGGTGCGACGCACGATGAGCTGGCGCACCGCATCGGGCGCAGTCGCCCCCAGGTCACCAACACGATCCGGCTGCTCAACCTCTCCGTGCCCGTGCAGCGTCGCGTCGCCGCCGGCGTGCTGTCAGCCGGACATGCCCGCGCCCTGCTGGGGCTCGAGGACAAGGAGCTACAGGACGAGCTCGCGGCCCGGATCGTCGCGGAGGGGTTGTCTGTGCGCGCCACCGAGGAGCTCGTAGGCCTCGCCGCGCGTGGCTCCGGACCAGCGAAGCCAAGTCGCCGGGCTCCGGCGCACAAGTTCACCGCACCCGGCGTCACCGAACTCGCGGACAAGCTGTCGGACGCGTTCGACACCCGGGTCCGGGTCGAGCTCGGCCGCCGCAAGGGCAGGATCACGATCGAGTTCGGTTCGGTCGACGACCTGGAGCGCATCGTCGGCGTGATGGCGCCACGGCTCGCGACCCGGCGCCCGGATGCCGATCAGCCGAACGAGCCGTAGGTGACCACGTCCTCCAGCGGGCGCCGCCCACGGCGCAGGGAGGGCGAGCGCAGGTCCGGGGCCGGATAGCCCAAGGTCACCACCCCCACGGGCGTCAGCTCCGCGGGCACCGCGAACGCCGCGTGCAGTGCGGCCCAGCGCTCGCCCGGCACACCGAAGAAGCAGGCGCCCAGCCCGGCGTCGACGGCGGCGAGGAGCAGGAGCAGCGCGGCCATCCCCGCGTCGATGTGCCAGTAGGGGACCGGCCACCGCTGCTCGTCGCGATCGGACCAGCCCTTGTCGGGCTCGGCGTACCGGTCCAGATACGCACTTTTGTTCGAAAAGACAATGATCAGGGCGGGTGCCTGCCGCATCCTGGCCAGCCACCGGTCGGGCTCGTCGCCGCTGGTGGCTGACCAGAATGCGGAGCGCGATGTTATGTCGTCCAGGACGAGGAATCGCCACCCCTGGGTATGGCCCGCCGACGGGGCCCTGATCGCGAGCCTGAGTAGCTCGTCAAGCGTTTCGCGGGAAATGGGGCGGTCTGGGTCGTAAGAGCGCACCATGCGGCGCGCGCGGACGGCGGCGACGAGTTCCATGGTCTGCAGACCATGCCATGGATATCCGATGTCGGTCTCGCGAGGTCGTGTGCGACAGTTTGCGCTGTGGATCTGAGGCAATCGCGCAAGCTCGAAGACGTCTGTTACGACATTCGCGGACCCGTGCTGGAGGAGGCGAAGCGGCTCGAGGAGGAGGGGCGCCGCATCATCAAGCTCAACATCGGCAACCCGGCACCGTTCGGCTTCGCCGCGCCCGAAGAGATCCTCGTCGACGTCATCCGCAACCTCCCGGACTCGGAGGGCTACTCGGACTCCCAAGGCCTGCTCTCCGCCCGCACCGCGATCGTGCAGCACTATCAGGAGCGCGGCATCGACATCGTGGACGTCGACGACGTGTGGCTCGGCAACGGGGTCAGCGAGCTGATCACCTTGTCGCTGCAGGCGATGCTCGACAACGGTGACGAGGTGCTGGTGCCGGCTCCGGACTACCCGCTCTGGACCGCGTCGACGTCACTGGCCGGTGGCCGCCCGGTGCACTACCTCTGCGACGAGGAGAGCGGCTGGCTCCCAGACATCGAGGACATCCGCGCGAAGATCACGCCGAACACCAAGGCGATCGTCGTGATCAACCCCAACAACCCGACCGGCGCGGTGTACCCCCAAGGGGTACTGATGCAGATCGCCGACATTGCGCGCGAACACGGCCTCGTCGTGATGGCCGACGAGATCTACGACAAGATCCTCTACGACGACGCGGTGCACGTTCCGTTCGCGAAGATCGCGCCGGATGTCTTCACGCTCACGTTCAACGGGCTGTCCAAGGCCTACCGGCTGGCCGGATTCCGCTCCGGCTGGATGATGGTCACCGGCCCGAAACGGCACGCCACGAGCTACCTCGAGGGGATCACCATCCTCACGAACATGCGCCTGTGCGCGAACGTTCCGGCGCAGCACGCCATACAGATGGCGCTGGGCGGGCGGCAGAGCATCCGCGACCTCGTCCTGCCCGGTGGCCGCCTGCTCGAGCAGCGCGACGCGGCCCTGCATGCACTGGAAAAGATCCCCGGCGTGACCTGCCAGCGACCCAAGGGCGCGCTGTACGTGTTCCCGCGCATCGACCCGCAGATGTACCCGATCGCGGACGACCAGCGGTTCGTGCTCCAGCTGCTGCGGGAGCAGCACGTCCTCGTCGTGCAGGGAACCGGCTTCAACTGGCCGCGGCCCGACCACCTGCGCATCGTCACGCTGCCACGCGCGGACGACCTGACCGAGGCCATCGGCCGAATCGGGGAGTTCCTCTCGGACTACGACGGCGCCGCCTGACGCTCGCGCAACCGAGCACCATCCGCATACCCTTCAGTGCGGAGAGTTTGCATCCCGGGAAGTTTGCATCCCGGGAAGTTCGTCTACCCAGGGGGATCCCGGTGTCTCGTCGCCTGGTCAACATCACCCTCGACAACCTCAGCGACCTTCCGGTGCGCTGCCGCGCCTGCGTCTTCTGGGAGCTGGACCCGGTCTCCGGCGAACGTGCCGCCACCTGCGGCGACGGCGAGCTGGAGAAGGAGGCCTGGGTCTCCGACACGCTCCTCGAATGGGGCAGCTGCGGTCAGCTGGTCTACGTCGACGGGATGCCCGCCGGCTACGTGCTCTACGCGCCCCCGGCGTACGTGCCGCGCTCCGTCGCGTTCCCGACCTCGCCCGTCAGCCCTGACGCGGTGCTACTGATGACGGCACGACTGGTCCCGGAATTCGCCGGCGGGGGGCTCGGGCGGATGTTGGTGCAGGGCGTGGCACGTGACGTCGCTCGTCGCGGGATCAAGGCGATCGAGGCGTTCGGGCTGGCGCGTCCGAAACCGGCCGACGATGAGCAGCAGGAGTGGGCCGCGCCCCACCCGTACACCGGTGAGCGGGCGGACACCAGCTGCGTCCTGCCGGCGGACTACTTGCTGGCGGTGGGGTTCAAGACCGTCCGCCCGCATCCGCGGACACCCCGCCTGCGGTTGGACATCAAGACCACGGTGTCGTGGAAGGAGGACGTCGAGTACGCCTTGGAGCGGCTGCTCGGCTCCATGCAGGCGCCCGCCCTCAGCCGCGGCTGAACGATCAGCCGGCGATGGCCGGAATGCGCAGCACGCCCGTTGGGGGGTCGTCGGCCTGCGGCAGGTACAACCGCTGCACGGCGACGAGCAGCCCCTCCGCGACGGTGTCGCGGAACAGCGGGTCGATCAGCCGCGGGCGGTCGACCGGCGAGGTCAGATAGCCCACTTCAACCCGCACGGTCGGCATCCTGGTCAGCCGCAGCAGGGCCCAGCTCTTGCCGTGGATACGCCCGTCGGCGAGGCCGGTACGCGCCACCAACTCGCGGCGGACGAGGTCGGCGAGGCGCTCCCCGATGGTGGAGCTGCTCTCGCCGCCGCCGTAGTAGTAGGCCGCGAGGCCGTTGGCGCGGGGCGAGGAGAACCCGTCGATATGCAGGGAGAGGACGATGTCGGCCCCCACCTCGTTGGCCAGGGTCGCGCGCTGGTCGTCGGACGCGCCGTTGTTCGGGCCGCGGGTCAGCCAGGTGCGAACCCCCAGGGCGGTCAGCCGCCCCTCGAGGCGGGTGGCGAGGTCCCAGACCAGCACCGCCTCCTCGATCCCGTCATGAGAGATGCCGCGATCCGTGCCGCCGTGGCCTGGGTCGATCACGATGCGCTTGCCGAACAGGCTGGGTCCGGAGGCGGCGACGGCGACCATCTCCCGCAGCAGCTGCGGACGGCCACCGACCACGCGCCGCCCCAGCTGCCGAAGCGCGTGCAGCGTCGCGGGGCCGCAGACCCCATCGGGCAGCAGGCCGTAGTCACGCTGGAAGGCGCGGGTGCCTTCGGCGGTGGTGATGCCGAAGACTCCGTCGGCGCGGACCACGTTGTAGCCCAGCTCGAGCAGCTGCTCCTGCAGGAAGCTGACGTCGTCGCCGGCCATCAGCTGGCCAGGGTCGTGGGCGAGCACCCGGTCGCCGAGGCGCCAGTGGGCGCCAGTGAGCGCCGCGTAGGTCTCACTGCCCACCATGCCGTCCACGGAGATCCCGCGGCGCTGCTGGAAATGGCGCACCGCCAGCTCGGCGGCCTCGTCGAACAGGTCCTCGGTGTCCGGGCCCGTGTTGTCGAGCAGCCCCAGGGTGGCCAGCATCCGGCGCACCTCGGCGACGGCGCTGCTTCGGGCGCCGCGGCGGAGGTCTTGCATAACGAAATAATCCTCACAGATCGGACGCGGACAGGGGCTCGTCGGACATTGTGCCCCAGCGACGCGGTGTTCCCGTAATGCGCCAGGATGCCTGGCACACAGCCCCCGAAACACGGCGAAGGGCGGCTG